>DATDMO010000285.1:0-13826 GCA_036518755.1 Candidatus Acidiferrales bacterium
GCGGTGTGTTTTCCGCCGACGGCGCGGGAAATATTCCGGCGACAAACACAATTCTGGACGTGAACGACGACGGAATCGGGAATGCAAGCGGCATCACCACAGGTGACACGACGCTGCATGGTTTCTATCAGTTTGACGGGGCGTTCCCCGGAACGGGCCGCGGAACTCTTACATTGACGAGCACCACTACGGGGTCGCGTGAGTATGCGTTTTACATTGTGGACGGCGCGCACATGCAAATGGTGGAGATAGACAGCAATGCTTTTGTCGCCGGGCGCGCGGTGGGTGCACCCACAGGAAATTCCTTTTCCACGGCTAGTCTGGTGAGCGCCAACTACTCTTTTACGAATGGCGGAAATTCGTCGGCTGGCGCATACGCGGGCGGCGGAGTTTTTGTGTCTGATGGGAGTGGGACGATTACGGGCGGAACGTTCGACATCAACAACGCGGGAAGTTACAACAGCGGACCGGCGCTGAGCGCGTGTCCCTACACGGTGGATCCGGCGACGGGCCGCATCGACCTTAAATTATTCACGGGGACCGGAGCGTGTCCATCGACCGCCAGCGCCAACGTGTCTGAATTCGCCGCGTACCTCACAGCGGAGGGAACGGCGCTGATGCTTGAGATTGACGCGAACGCGGTGACAATTGGAACTGCTTATCAGCAGTGCTTCGTTGCGTCGGCGTGTTCGTCTGGAGTTGCGGCGATCATGGGAGCGAGCACTTCTCTGGGACTTACCGGAGAAGGAACATTCCACAAGAATCCTTCGGCCTATCAGCAGAACGTAGTTGGGCAAATCGCGCTGAGCTCCACGAGTATCAGCGGCGGAGATCTGGACATCAACAACTTCAACGCGGTTTTTCCGGAGGATCCAGTGGGAACGAGCGGCAGCTCAATCGGGACGGCGTCCTCGACAGGCCGAGGCACGTTTGTGATTGCGGCCACCAATCCGACAGCGACTTACAATCTGATTTACTACCTCATCGACGACAATTCGGCCCTGCTGCTGGATAAGGATTCGAGCCTCGTCCTGCGAGGCGCACTCGCGCGACAGTTCTAGCAGCGAGCCCCGGAGTTGCGACGCGCGCGACTTCGCTCAGAATGACGACGTGACCGTTTGGTTCGAGAGATGGCGAACCGGCGGCCGGTTGATGCGAGGAGCACGCCGGGGGTAAGCCCCCGGCGGCGGACAGCGGGAGCAAGCTCCCGCACTCCACACGAGGCGCTCCGAGGGGACGTGGCGCGGATGGCGACAGATAGCCATTGACGTGAAGGCCGAAATTCCTCACGTCTAAAGACCTGAGCTACCTTTTCACGAAGCGCATTGATAATCGAAGAGAGATTCCTCGACTGCGTTTCGCGCGCGCACACCCCGCGCGAAAGACAAGGCGCGCGAAACTCCGCTCGGAATGACAGCGCAAGGGTCGCGCCCATTCGCGCGAGACGGATCGGGACGAGGCGCCAAGTATGTTTACCCCATCGCGCACTGCGCCCAGGGCATCCGCCGCGGCGGACCGTGCCCCTACAGCTGCACAGGGCCGCCAGCAGCAATTCCCCGGGGCCCGGGGCTAAAGCCCGATCTTATTCGCTGCTTGATCCCCCGCATAAATGCGGGGGATTCCACCGGGAGAGGCAACGCGTCGCACGCTCGTTTTTCCTATTCCTGCGATTGGAGCTTCGGGAGTGAGTACATCAGAAGGTTTCTGAATGCACGCTCTCCCAGACGTGTGCCGAACCAAGAGCCCATGAACCAGTTACGGAAGGATTCCAACGCTGGCGAATCGAGTTGCAAGATCTTCCCGGATCGCCAGGAATTTCGGACGATTGCTGTGGTGCGCGGAATGCGCAGGCGTTCATATTTGCGCAGCGCCGCTTCGATAGGCCTGGTTCCGCTGAGGCAGTGCGCGAGCACGACGGCATCTTCCAGAGCCTGACAGGCGCCCTGACCGAGATTCGGAGTGGAGGCGTGCGCCGCGTCTCCAAGCAGAGTGACGTGGCCGCGACCGCGCCATCGCATCGGCGGCCGGTCCACAATATCATTTTGCAGGATAGCCTCCGCTGGAGTCCTTTCAACGATCTCGGGAATCGGAGCGGCCCAATTGCGGCACAATGCCACGGCTTCCGCTTTCGTTTGAGTAGTCCCCCGAGGCGCATTCTTGGTGAGGAACCAATAAAGCTGTCCCCTGCCACAAGGCCAAAGTCCGAATTGCGATCCAGCGCCAATGGCGAGCAACGCCGAACCATCCGGCAACACGCCGTTATCATCCCGAATCCCCCGCCAGCAGGTGTAGCCGGCATAACGCGGGGCTTCGGCTCCGTACAGGCCATCGCGAATCACGGAGGAAATTCCATCCGCTCCAATAAGAATATCGGCGCTGATACGTTCGCCGGAGTCGAGTATCGCGGTCGAATCATCGAAGCGAGAGCAGCGCGCAGCGGCTCGCACCGAGGCCGGCGGAAGTGAATCTAACAGGATTTTTTGCAGAACTGCGCGATGGATGCAGACGCAAGGCACGTTGGCCGCGCGGCTGATGGCACCAAATTCAGTCCTGGAAATGAGGCGTCCCGCGGGCGTGCGAACCAGGTTACGCTCAATGACCGATGCTGAAGCAACCACAGTGGCTTCCAAACCGAGTTCGCGGAGCGCGTTCACCGCGTTCGGCCAAATGGAGAGGCCCGCGCCAACCTCGCGAATGGTCACAACCTGCTCGATGACGAGGGTCTCAATGCCGATCCGGCGCAAAGCCAGAGCGGCTGCGAGGCCGCCGATTCCTGCTCCAATGATTACCGCGCGCACGCGATGAGTCTAACACCCAGTCGAATTGCTTCGTTGTGACGGTTGGCTTCGAATGGGAGTCGCCAAAGCTAGAGCACGCGTGATTCCGAATCATGCCTTTCGCCAGGATAAATGCGTGGCTTCCACCACCTAATTCCGTCAGATAATTGGATGGGAGGGCGCGATGCACCCCAAGACCGATGGCATCCTGGAGTCATCTTTGTACGTGAGCGACGTGGCGCGCTCGATTCGATTTTACGAAGAAATTTTTGGGTTCCGCGTGATCAAGGATTTCGGCGAGCGGGGTTGCGCGATGGACGCAGGCGAACGCCACGTGTTGCTGCTGTTCAAGAAGAGAGCTTCGCGCGCGATTACCACGCCTCACGACGGAGACGGCGAACTGCATCTAGCGTTCGCAATTTCGAATTCCGAATTGGCCGAATGGGAGCGATGGCTCGACGAGAAAGGAATTACGCTGGAGGAGAAGCATTCGTGGGAAGGGGGCGGCACAAGCCTCTACTTTCGAGACCCGGATTGCCATTTGCTGGAGGTGGTCACGCCGGGCACGTGGTCGATTTATTGAGAATACCGAGGGCAGTAAATCTGCAAGGACGCACAGGCTGCTTCGCAAACTAGGCACCGGTTGCCGTGGCCGGCGCAGACGCCTGCTGACTCGGCTTGATGTTCTGATTCATGCGGAAGAAGTTTGTGGGATCGTATTTGGCTTTGAGAGTTGCCAACCGCTCATATTTCTTGCCATATGCTGCCCGCACGCCCTCGTCGTTGACCTCGCCCAGATAGTTGACGTAGACCGCATCAGCCAGGAAGGGGTGCATGGCCGTCCAAAAGTCGCGGGTCCAGCGGATGTTGGCATCGGTGTCCGCGGCGTCCGTCCACATGGTGGTGACCACAAGGTTGTACGGCCAGTTGCGGTGTCCAAAGGCGGTCGCGTCTTCCGGCACACGGCTCCATGCGCTGTCGCCATCGTGTTCGACGACGATGACGGTTCGCGGCGACGGAGTCTTGGCGTAGAAATCGAGGATTGTGTCGATGGCACCGTCACTCAATGAACGCAGAAAGCTCGATTTCCAGTAGCTGTAGAGCCCTTTCGGCCAGAGGAAATCAGCCATGGATTGCGCCGCACTGTAGGGCATGGGCTGATAAATGTCGGCAGCAGGCGGACCAAATTCGCGTAACGGACGAAGCGCACGTTCGCCTTCGTCGAGCGATCCTATGTAGACACCACCGAGGGCCACGATCGGTTCCCGGCGCAAGACGTCAGGCAGGGGGAGTTCGACGGGCGCGGTAAACACGACGAGACTGTTGCTCATTTCCTCCGCCGCCGTCTTCTCATACTCACGCCAGAACCGCAGCGCCTGGCGGCCCTGGGATAACGGGTGCAGAACAAGGCCGGCGAGGACGGTCCCAACCGGGTGAACTTGGAATACAAACGAGGTGACGATGCCGAAGTTTCCTCCGCCGCCGCGAATGCCCCAGAACAAATCGGGATTTTCCTTCAAGCTGGCAGTGAGAAACTGGCCGCCGGCAGTGACCACATCGACGGAGAGAAGATTGTCCAAAGCGCATCCGTACTTGCGGACCATCCATCCCAGCCCGCCGCCCAACGTGAGACCGCCGACGCCGGTCGTCCCCACGAAACCGCCGGTCGCCGCGAGTCCGAAAGCCTGCAATTCGTGATTCAGTTCAGCCCAGGTGACGCCCGGCTCCACACGAGCCGTGCGCGCCGCGGGATTCACATGAATTCCTTTCATGGCCGAAAGATCGATCACGATCCCGTCATCGCACAAGCTGATGCCGGCGACATTGTGGCCCGTGCCGCGAACCGACGAGGCGACGCCCTGCTCGCGAGCAAACTTGATGGCCGCGATCACGTCGGCCACGCCGGCACACTGCGCGATGATGGCAGGGTGGCGGTCAATCATCGCGTTATGGATTTTGCGCGCTGCGTCGTAACCCTGGTCGCCTGGACAAAAGGAGGGACCGCGAAAGGACGCCCTGAATTTCTCGATGGCAGATGGTGAAAGCACGTGCAACCTCCGGCCGGATGTTGTGATGGGACCTGGCCGATGCGCCTCCCGGAAGGCGGAATTAGGGGAAAGATGAACCTGCCAGGTAGACCTGTCAAGCCTCTTTCGGATTGGTTGGCTGTTGGCGACGATTGCGCGGCCCCGGCACCTGCTGTAGGGTCGCCAAACAACCTCGAAGTAGCCTTTCCTAAACCAGGAATCCCGTTTACAGGTCGAGGACGAGGAGGGTGATATCGTCTTCCTGCGCGCGGTTGGAATTGTGACCGGAGAAATCGGCGACGCTATGGAGAAGGGCGTCGGCGAAACGGGCGGCGCAAAGGTCGAGATGCGTTTCGAGGAATTCTTTGCAGCGCAACTTGCCAAATTCCTCTTGGGCGGCATTCTTGGCTTCGAAGACGCCGTCGGTGCAGAGCAGGCAGCGATCGCCGGAGCCCACGCGGATTTCCACGGAAGAGTAGGCAGCTTCGGGGAACATGCCGAGCATCAAGCCGTTCTCCTCAACTTCCCGGAGGTTGCTCGCAGCGCGCGAGGCCAACATGAGCGGCGGATGCGCCGCGGCGGAATATCGCAACAGACTCCTTTCCAAATCGACGAATAAATAGGCGGCGGTGACGAAGTGTTCTTCGAACTTGCCGCAGAGAGATGCGTTCAAGCCAGCTAGGACGCGCGCGGGATCGTCGGCTTGAGCGGCCTGGCCAGCGAAGGCGACTTTCAACATCGAGGCAATGAGCGCGGCTGGTACGCCGTGACCGGTGACGTCGGCTACGAGAATGCCGACGTGTTTGTCGTCGACAACCAGGAAATCGTAGAAATCGCCGGCGACGGCGCTCATGGGGACGTAGCGCGCGACGATTTCGAGTCCTGAGAACGCAGGGATGCTCCGCGGGAGCGTGGAGGATTGAATCTGGCGCGCAATTTCCAATTCTTTGTTGATGGCGAGGAGGCGCTCTTCGTTCGCGAAGATGCGACGGGCAGATACGTATCCGAGGCAGGCGACGAAAATCAGGAAACCGATGAACTCGACGTTGTTGCGCCCGGGCAGAACCCTGAGTCCCACGAGATTTTCGCGCACGATGAAGAGAATCCAAACCACAAAACCGGCGATAAAGACGCGGATTTCGCGGGTCAGGGCGGCGAGCAAGCCGGGGCGCCGCGTGGCGATCACGAACAGCGCCAGAGCCACGAATGTGGCGAGCACCAAGATATTGTTCGCGACGAAGAGTTTGCGCAAGCCGGCTCCGACAGCAGCGGCGACGATTCCGTAAACCGCAAAGATTGCTTGCACAGCGATGAGCCAGCGGACGAATCGTCTGAGGCTTTCGCCGACGATCTGATAAAGGAAAAGTCCGAAAGGCAGAATGATGGTGCAGGTGATAACCCAATCGAGGTAGCCCCAAAACGCCGGCGGTTCGTTGAAGAGAGCGCGGAAAGGTGGAGCGTGAGCCGCCAACAACCGGACCGAGTAGAGAATGCAGAACAGACCGAAGAAGATCAGGGTGAGGTCGCGCGTGCTGCGGCGAAAGAAAAAAAGGGCGATCGCGGCGAGAGCGATGGAAAAAAGAGCGACAGCGGCCGCCATATTGGCGAATTCCCAGCGCAGCTCGGCGCGCGAGACGAGAGGAGCCGCGAGTTGGGCGAAGAGCGAGGTTACTTGCGACACGCCTGGCATGGGGTGTGAATTGTAGCTGAGTGAGGATTCGAAGAACTAGCGGGCAGCTTAAATCGAAGAGAGATTCCTCGACGAATCTCCCAGGCTCGACTAGCCGTCGACCTGGGAGCCCTGTCCTGTGTCCCGGCGCTTCGCGCAAAACCAAAAGCGCGGGACACTCCGCTCGGAATGACGTTGCTTCACCGGCGGCGAATCCGGGGGGCTCTCGACGAAACGCTTGAGGGACGAGCGGGTGGCCGTGGTTGGCAGCGGGGGCAGAAGTGACTACTGCGGCCGGCGACGATGGCGCGGTGTATTTTTGTTCCGCAGCGGAAGCACTTTTTGCCGGTGCGTTGGTAGACGCGATGGCGAAGCTGAAACTCACCGCGCCGGCCATCGGAATCCACGTAATCGGAAATGGACGAGCCGCGGAGGCGGATCGCTTCCAGCAGCACGGCGCGGACGGCTCGATGGAGATTGCGAAGCTCGGCAGGCTTGAGAGAGGCGGCCAATCGCATGGGATGGATTCGAGCGCGCCAGAGACTTTCGTCCGTATAGATGTTGCCCATCCCGCGCAGGACTCGCTGGTCGAGCAAGAGCGCTTTGATGCGGGCGCGGCGTCCATGCAATTTCGCAGTAAATTCGTCTTCAGTGGCTTCGAGGGGATCGAGACCGAGTTCAGCGAGAGTGGATTCGCGCGCGCCATCGGCTACGATGCGCATGCGTCCGAAGCGGCGAACATCGGTGTAGCGGAGCTCGCGGCCGTTGTCGAGTGGGAGAAAAACGTGAGTGTGTGCGATTACGGGAGCTTCGGCGGGACAGACGACGAGCTGCCCCGTCATTCCCAAATGAATCAGCAGGGAGGGGCGGCCATTATCGGCGCGAGCGGACTCAAGATCGAGCACGAGAAATTTGCCGTGTCTTCGGACGGCGGTGACCTGGCAGCCGGGCAGGGTCTGCTCGATGGCGGCAGGATTGTCGATGAAATCCGTTTTGCCCAGACGGACGCCGAGAAATCGTCTGCCGGGCAAAACGGCTCGAAGGCCGCGCGCGACGGTTTCTACTTCAGGAAGTTCAGGCATGACGGATTCGACGTTAGCACACTGCGGTGAGATGCTAAACCTTACAGGAAGAAACGGAAACGGGAGGGCGGAGGTCCGGCCGAGCGAAAATCTTTCCTAGCACGTGGCTGGGGGGTGTGCTAGCATTTTGGTGTTGAAAATACATAAAACACTGTAGAGCAGGGCCACGGGATTTCAGAGGGGGGACGAGTTGATGGAAGCCAAAGCCGGTGTAATCGAGCAATACCGAGTTCATGCCAGAGACACCGGATCGCCCGAGGTGCAGATCGCACTGTTGAGCGAGCGCATCAACTACCTCACGACACATCTCCAGTCTCATGCGAAAGATCATGCATCGCGCCGCGGGTTGATCATGATGGTCAACAGGCGCCGCCGACTGCTGGATTATCTGAATCGCCGCGACCCGGATCGGTATCGCGAGATTGTGGCACGACTTAGCTTGCGCAAGTAGCGCGGGGTTCCTCAGCGGCCGTTCTGGCCGCGCGCATCATCACCGCACAAGACTGAAAAGCTTTTCGGGATGTGGGACAAGTGTGTCCCGTGGCGGCCAGGTGACTCCGCGTCCGGCGGCAGCGCTTGGCGTGTTTTCCGTACAATTCGATTGAATTTCAAGTTTCCGAGAGAGGTTTCTCGTATCTGACGAAGTTCCCGGTGGACCGGGAGAGAGGGATGTGCCGGATGTTCGAACAAGTAAGCGTGGATTTGGGCGGGAGGACGTTGACGCTGGAAACAGGCAAGATGGCGCGACAGGCGCACGGCGGAGTTGTTGCGCGCTATGGCGATTCGGTTGTGCTGGCCACCGCATGCATGGACAGTCACGCGACAGAAAAGGATTTTCTTCCATTGACGGTTGACTACCGCGAATACACGTATTCCGCGGGAAAAATTCCGGGAGGATTTTTCAAGCGCGAAGGGCGGCCTTCGGAGCGCGAAATTTTGACGTCGCGGCTGACGGACCGGCCGCTGCGTCCACTTTTCCCCGAAGGCTGGGCGACCGAGACGCAAATTATCGCGGCGGTGCTTTCCGCGGACAGCGAAAACGATCCGGATGTGATCGGCGTGACGGCGGCGTCGGCGGCGTTGTATATCTCAAAGATTCCCTTCAACAACCCGGTGGCGTGCGTTCGCGTGGGATTGATCGAAGGCAAGCTGGTGGTGAACCCAACGGTGGCGGAGCAGAAAACGAGCTTGCTGAATATCATCATCGCGGGCTCGGCGGACGCGATCGTGATGGTGGAATCTGGCGCGATGGAGGTTTCCGAGGATACGGTTGCCGACGCGCTCGAGTTTGGGCACGCCGAAATCCGAAAAATCGTGGCGGCGATCAAGGACCTGGGCGCGCGCGTGAATACCCCGAAGGTTGAAGTGAAACCGCCCGCGTTCGACGAAGCGCTCTACCAGGAAATCAAGCAGAAGTACGGCGAGCGGCTGCGCGACGCGCTCGATACGGCGAAACATCCCAAGCTCGAAAGCTACGGGCTGGTCGACGGGATCAAAGACGAGATCCTTGCGGGCATCCCCGAGGATGACGCGGAAAAAAGGACGCTGGCGCACCGGGCGTTCGAACGGCTCCGCGAGCGCATCTTCCGCGACGACATGCTGATTCGCCGGCGGCGCCCCGACGGGCGAGCGTTTGACGCCATCCGGCAAATCACTTGCGAGGTGGGCGTGCTTCCGCGCGTTCACGGCTCGGCGCTCTTCACGCGCGGCGAAACGCAGGCGCTGGTGACGGCAACTCTGGGAACGAAGGAAGACAAGCAGCGGCTTGATCTTCTTTTCGAGGATGAGGCATTCAAGAGATTCATGCTGCACTACAATTTTCCGCCGTTCTCGGTGGGCGAAGTGAAATTCCTGCGCGGGCCGGGGCGGCGCGAAATCGGCCACGGGGCGCTGGCGGAGCGCGCGCTGGCAAGCCTGATTCCTTCGGAGGCGGATTTCCCGTACGCGATGCGCGTGGTCTCCGACATTCTGGAGTCGAATGGATCCTCGTCCATGGCGACGGTTTGCGGCGGATCGCTGGCACTGATGGACGCAGGCGTGCCGCTGAAAGCTCCCTGCGCGGGAATCGCGATGGGACTGGTGGTCGAGGGCGATAAGTACGCCATCCTGACGGATATCGCCGGCGCCGAGGACCATTACGGCGACATGGATTTCAAAGTGGCCGGCACGCGGCAAGGAATTACGGCGCTGCAGATGGACATCAAGGTGGCGGGCGTCAGCATCGCCATGATGCGAGAAGCGCTGGAGCAGGCGCGAAGAGCGCGGCTGCAGATTCTCGATACGATGGAATCTACGATTTCCGCCGGGCGCGAGGAGATTTCCGTGTACGCGCCGCATCTGCATATTCTGAGTATCCCCACGGACAAGATTCGCGATCTGATCGGTCCCGGCGGTAAGAAGATCCGGTCGATCATCGAGGCCACGGGCGTGAAGATTGACGTGATGGACGACGGCAAAGTGCACGTGTTCGCAAACAACGGCACCGCAGCCGAAGCCGCACTGAAAATGATTCGCGATACCACCGCGACGGCCGAGATCGGAAAGACCTATCTCGGGACCGTGGTGCGGATCGCGGATTTCGGCGCGTTCGTCGAAATCTTCCCTGGGACCGACGGCCTGCTGCACATCAGCGAGATTGCGGAAGCACGCATCCGCGCAGTTCGCGACGAGTTGAAGGAAGGCGATCAGGTGCTGGTGAAAGTGCTGGCAATCGAGGGGAACAAGATTCGCTTGAGCCGCAAAGCAGTGTTGCGCGATCAGCGGGACAAGCAGCAGAAGGCCGAAGCGGCGGGCTGATTCTCGATCTCAGTCTCCGGTGCCCACACGCTCGATGCGAGCGCCGAGATCGCGCAGTTTCAGTTCGATTCGTTCGTAGCCGCGGTCGATGTGATAGACGCGGTCAATCCAGGTAGTATTATCGGCCACCAGAGCCGCGAGGACGAGGCTGGCGCTGGCGCGCAGATCCGATGCTGTGACCGGCGCGCCGCTTAGCGGCGTAGGCCCGGTGACGATGGCCAGATTTCCCTCGACGGCGATATTCGCCCCCATGCGCACCATTTCGCTGGCATGCAAATAGCGATTTTCGAAGATCGTCTCGCGAATGCGCGACACTCCGTGAGCCTGAGTTGCAAGGGCCATGAACTGGGCTTGCATGTCGGTTGCGAAGCCGGGATATTCCTCAGTGGTTACGTCGGCGGCGAGCAGTTTTCTTGCCGCGCGAACGCGCAAAGCGCTTTCACCCTCGCAGCGAATTTCGACGCCGCATTCCTCAAGCTTGTTGGTGACGGCGGTGAGGTGCTGGGGCTGGCAGCAGGTGATTAGGAGTTCGCCTCCGGTGATCGCTCCAGCGACCAGAAAAGTTCCCGCCTCGATGCGATCGGGAATCACGGCGTGACTGGCACCATGCAGTTTTTCAACGCCGTGGACGCGAATAATTGAAGTTCCCGCGCCCTCGATCCGCGCGCCCATTTTCACAAGCAACGCGGCAAGGTCGGCGACTTCGGGTTCGAGAGCGCAATTTTCGAGAACCGTTTCGCCCTCAGCCAGAACGGCCGCAGTGAGGACGTTTTCCGTTCCCGTAACCGTGATTTTCGGAAAGCGAAACGCGGCGCCGCGCAGGCGGTCCGCGCGCGCTTCGACATAACCATGCTCGACGGAAATCGTGGCTCCCAGTTTTTCGAGAGCCTGAATGTGCATGTCGATAGGCCGCGCACCGATGGAGCAGCCGCCTGGCAGCGAAACGCGCGCGTAGCCAAAACGCGCCACGAGCGGTCCCAGTGAGAGCACCGACGCGCGCATGGTCTTCACCAATTCATACGGCGCTTCCGCGTGAGACACGGTTTCGGCCTGAATGGTGAATTCGCTGGGCGGGATATCCGGGCTTTCCACATGACAGCGCATGTGAGCGAGCAACTTGGCCATGGTGATGATGTCGCGAACGTGCGGAATATTTTGCAGGCGCACCGGCTCCGCTGTCAGCAGCGTCGCAGCCATGACGGGGAGCGCGGCGTTTTTCGCGCCGCTGATTTGGACGGTGCCTTCGAGCCGCCTGCCGCCTTCGATTTTGAAGCGATCCATCTTTGGCCCTTCTTTTCCTTCACTTCACGAAAAATCCACGACGAGAACGGCGTTCGTCGTGGCTACCGCTGTTTGCGCGAGCGCCGCTTCGCTATTTCCAACGCTTCGCGCACGTTTCCACCGGAACTCGCGAGCGATTGCCGCGCGGCGCGCAAATCAGCGCCCGTCTTCAGCATCACCAAAGCCGCGGGCAAATCGTACTTCGCTTGCCGCAGGGCGCGTTTTCCAGTAAGCGCACTGACCCCCGCAGCTTCCTCAAGGATTTGAGAGCCTCGCCACTTGAGTTTCTGATTGCTGAGCGCCACGTGGACCATCCAATTGTCATACACGCGGCCGATGCGAGCCATCGCCGCCGTGGAGAGCAAATTCAGCACTAATTTTTGCGCAGTCCCAGCCTTGAGTCGCGTGGAACCCGTGATCGCCTCGGGTCCCGTATCCGGCGCGATTCTGATTCGTGCGCGCCGAGCGAGAGGCGAATGCGGATTCGAAGTCACGCCAACGGTGACCGCGCCGCGACGGCGCGCGAACGCGATCGCGCCGAGAACGTAAGGCGTAGTGCCGCTGGCGGACAACCCTACGATCACATCGCGCCGCGAAATATTCGCTCGACGCAAATCGCGGGCACCATTGGCGGCGGAATCTTCCGCATTTTCCACTGCACCGCGAAGAGCGGTCACGCCTCCGGCCATGATTGGCTGCACCATACGGGGCGGCGTGCCAAATGTCGGCGGACACTCGGCGGCGTCAAGAACGGCCAGCCGGCCGCTGGTTCCCGCGCCGACGTAGAAAAGCCGCCCACCGCTTCGGAACGCTTTGACGATGGCGTCAACCGCGCGAGCGATCTTCGGAAGCTCGCGACGCACGGCGGGAGCAACCAGGGCATCCTCACGATTCACAAGGCGCAGAATATTGAGCGTTGACTTCCGGTCGAGTCCACGCGACCGCGGATTCCGCTGCTCTGTGGTGGCCAATTTCAACGAAGCGCCCGCATCTCAGTCGATTATAGCGGCACGAAGAGCCGCCAGGGCGCGCCGACCATGCGATTCTGCAAAAACTGTGCTGAGGAAGTTATCGGGCTACGGACTCACCGAGCGCCAAACCTAGGGACTCGATGACAGCGTCGTGGACCGCAGGCCTCACCTCGCGGATTTGCTGGTTGGCGCGAGTGGGATGCACGCGATTGGTAAGAAAAACGACGAATAGGTTCTTCTCAGGATCGATCCAGAGCGTAGTGCCCGTGAATCCCATGTGGCCGAAACTTTTGGACGAAAAATAGCGTCCCGATGAGGAACTTTCAGTGGGGACGTCCCATCCGGTAGCGCCAGCGGAGTTGCCCAGAGTTATCTTCGAGGTGAACTGCTCGATTGTTGCGCGATTGAGAATGCGTTTGTGGCCATAAATTCCCCCGTTGAGAATCATTTGGGCGAAAATAGCCACATCGCCGGCCGTTGAGAAGAGGCCGGCGTGTCCAGCGATACCGCCCATGGCCCAGGCGTTTTCGTCATGCACTTCACCCCAGACCAGGCGCTCGCGATACGCGGCATCGATTTCTGTCGGCGCAATTTCGGGGCGCAGACGAGACGCGGGATTAAACATGGAGCGATCCATACCCAGAGGCTGAAAGATTTCGCGTGTTGCGAAGACGTCCAGCGGTTCGCCAGTGAGGCGCGCGATGATTTCGCCGAGGAGAATGAAGCCGAGGTCGGAATATTCGATTTGCTTTCCCGGAGCGCGAAGGAGGGGCTCGGCGAGAGCACGCGCGAGGATCGCTTCGCGGCCTTTCGCTTCCAGGTAAAAATCGCGGTGCGCGGGCAATCCTGAATTATGCAGAAGCAACATGCGGACGGTTGCCTGCGCGCGCCACGCGGGATCGGGATCGGATTTGACGGCCTTGGCAAAATCTGGAAGGTAATCTTCCACTGGCGCATCCAGGTCCACGCGTCCTTGTTCTGCCAGCATCATCACGGCCGTGGTGGTTACGATCGGCTTAGTCAGCGACGCGACATCGTAGATCGAATGTTCCGTTACCCTTTTCGCCTTGCTATCTTGTGCGAGCTTTCCGAAGGCGCGCATCGCGACCTGCCCGTTCCATCCAACCGCCAGCACTGCGCCGGGAAACGCGCCGTCGGCGACGGCGCGATCGAGCAGAGTGAATGCGGGCTTCAGTTGCGCGGACATTTCGGGCGAGGCGGAG
>DATDMO010000286.1:0-13484 GCA_036518755.1 Candidatus Acidiferrales bacterium
AGCCGGCTTTACGCCTGAGGGACTTCCGGTTGGACTACAAATCGTCGGCCGCGACAAAGAAGATTTCAGCGTGCTGCAAATGGCGCACGCGTTTGAACATGCGACCGGCTTCGGCAGGAAGCGCCCGGCCATCGTATAGAAGGCGCGCATGCGTTCGCGGTGACGCTGCAATCACCGAGTTGTATGCCGCTGGAAGATCGCGCCAGCGCAGGTTGACTGGCGCGCACGCGCGGCTTAGCATGCGGCGCACGCATTTTCGTCTTCTGTTGCAACGGAGCAATTACACGTGACCCAAAACATCGATTTGCTGGCTTCGTACTGGACATTCGCGATTGGCGCCGAGCCGCACACCGACCATGAATTCAGCACCACGGACTTCAAGGAGCGCGTGGAGGCGATCGCTCGCGCGGGTTTCAAAGGCGTCGGAATCTGGCATGCGGACCTGGAGCACACGCTGAAGAAGCGCAGCTTGAAAGAGATGAAGAAAATCCTGGACGACAACGGCATCCGGCACGTGGAGCTTGAATTCCTCGGGGGCTGGTTTCTCGACGGCGAAGAGAAAAAGGCATCGGATATCGAGCGCAAGAAACTTCTCGAAGCCGCCGACGTTTTGCGCCCGCATCACCTCAAAGTCGGCCACTTTTTCAAAACCAAGGCCACCATGACGAAGATGATCGAGTCGTTCGCGGCGTTGTGTGCCGACGGTGCCAAGCATGGCACGCCAATCGGCTTTGAACTGATGCCGTTTTGCGATATCGATTCGGTGGAGAAGGCGTTGCAGCTTGTCGAGGGCGCGGGAGCAAAGAACGGCGGAATCTGTCTGGACCTGTGGCACATCGCAAAGCTGAAGATTCCCTACGCAAAAGTGGCGAGCATGCCATTGAAATACATCACGAGCATCGAGATCAACGACGGCACGCACGAGTGTTCCTGGAGCCTGCACGAAGACACGATCAATCATCGATTGCTCTGCGGGGAGGGAGAATTCAACCCGAAGGATTTCGTTTCAAAAATGCTGAAGGCGGGCTACGACGGCCCGTGGGGAATCGAAGTGTTGAACGCAGAGCTGCGCAAGAAACCGCTGGACGAAGTCGCGAACAGCGCCTTCCGCACCACACGCGCACAATTCCCGAGCTAGCCTGCCGCACGCTTTCGGGACTCAAAGAATCTAGCCGCCTGCAATCGCGCCAATGATGAAAAAGGGTTCCTTGCCCGAGGCGACAGGCTCCGGCAAGGGAGCGTCCGGCGATTCGTGTGACAAATCACCTTCACAGGCGAAAAACCGCAGGAACGGCCGGCGCTCTTTTGTGACCTGATCGCGAATCGTGCCGCAGAGCATCGGATAGCGGGCCTCGAGCGCATCGAGGACCGAGCGCTGCGTGACTTGACCCGAGACTTCCAGCTCCACATCTCCGGCGATGCGCGCGAGCGTTCGCAAATGTGGCGGGAGCACAACGACGATCATGGCAACGTCTGCGTCTCGACGGAAAGCACCGCCGGAAGATCGCGCACGATGGGCGCCCAGCTATTTCCAGCGTCAGCGGAGCCGTACACTTGCCCACCGGTGGTTCCGAAATAGATGCCGCAGGAATCGAGCGAATCGACGGCCATGGCGTCGCGCAACACGTTGACGTAGCAATCGCTCTGCGGCAAACCCTTTGTGAGCGCCTCCCATTCGTTTCCGCCGGTTTTGCTGCGATAGACGCGCAGCTTTCCTTCGAGCGGAAAGTGTTCCCCATCGCTCTTGATGGGGACCACGTAGATTGTTTCCGGCTCGTGCGCGTGAACGTCGATCACGAAGCCAAAGTCGGTGGGCAAATTGCCGCTGACTTCTTCCCACTGGTCACCGGCGTTCTTGCTGCGCATCACGTCCCAATGCTTCTGCATGTAAAGCACGTCGGGGCGCGATTTGTGCAGGGCGATGCGGTGAACGCAGTGGCCGACCTCGGCAGTGGGGTCGGGAATATATTGAGATTTCAAGCCGCGGTTGATGGGCTTCCACGTTTTGCCGCCATCGTCGGTGCGAAAAGCGCCGGCGGCTGAAATTGCAACGTACATTCGCTGGGGATTGGTAGGATCGAGAACGATGGTGTGCAAGCACATCCCGCCGGCTCCGGGTTGCCATTTCGGACCGGTGCCGTGCCCGCGAAGGCCGGGAAGTTCCTTCCACGACTTGGCGCCGTCGGTTGATTTGAAAATCGCGGCGTCTTCCACACCGGCGTAGACCGTATCCGGATCGGTGAGCGATGGTTCGAGATGCCAGACGCGCTTGAATTCCCAAGGATGCTGCGTGCCGTCGTACCACTGATGTGTGGTGAGGGGTTTTCCGGTTTCTGGAGAAGAGTCGTAGAGGAAGTGGTTGCTTTTGCCGGGAGGCACAGCGCCGGGCGTGGGCATTTTTTCTCCACCGGGTGTTTCCCAGGTCTTGCCTCCGTCGCTTGAACGCTGAATTACTTGCCCGAACCAACCGCTGCTTTGCGAGGCGTAAATTCGATTTGGGTCGGCCGGCGATCCCTTCAGGTGATACATTTCCCATCCCGCAAAGTGGGGACCGCTGACATCCCACCTCTGGCGCTTTCCATCCGACGATAGGATGAAAGCGCCCTTACGTGTGCCGACTAGAACGCGTACTCCGCTCATTCCCTTCTCCCTTCGATATTGGAGTCTTGCTCTTACGTTGCTGTAAATCGGTCAAGACTGCGCCGGCGCGGCAGCGGCGGCTTTCTGGCAGTTGACCATCCAAGGAATGCCGTAGCGGTCGACGAGCATACCGAAGCGAAGAGCCCAGGGCGTCTCCTGGATCGGCAGGCTGACGGTGCCGTTCTCAGAAAGAGCCGTAAAGACGCGGTCTGCCTCAGCGGCGTCGCTGGTTTGCAGTGAAACGGAGAATCCTTGGGGCGATTGGTAACGCTCGCCGGGGGCGTCAGATCCCATGAGCACGGCGCCGCCAGCGTTTAATTGGGCGTGCATGATCTTGCTGCGCCATTCCGGTGAAACGCCACCGCCTTCCGGCATATCCTGAAACCGAGCCATCGCTTCGATCTTGCCGCCAAGACACTTCTCGTAAAACTTGAAAGCTGCTTCACATTGGCCGTTGAAGTTGAGATATGCGTTTAGCTGCATGGTTCGCTCCTTGAAGTTGGTGGTCTGAAATCTTGGATGCTGGTCCGCCTAGGTTAGGCGCTCCGGCGTGTTCGCGTCAAATTGCGACGATCCCTGCCATCCGCGAATTTCGGCAGTATGGGAGTCGGGTCTTGTTCCAGCCAGCGCCGCCGCGTTTCCGCGAGAACTTGCCGGCGATTGTTCTCCATTTCGTCAATCACGGCGCAGGGGGCGCCCGATTCTTCGTGCCGCGCGCCCCAGATGAGCAACTCCAAAAGAACCGGCGCAAGGTCAATTCCCTTCTCCGTGAGCCGGTAGTTCACCTTGCGCCCATCACTCTTCTCACCTCCAGCGGCGACAATACCCGCCGCTTGGAGTTTGCGCAAACGATCCGAGAGAATGTTGGTGGCAATCCCCTCGCCCGCTCCCTGGAATTCCTTGAATGTCCGGTAGCCACGAACCATCAGATCGCGAATGATGAGCAGTGACCAGCGGTCTCCGAAAATCTCAAGTGAGATGCTTACCGGACAACCCGATCGACGTCTGGACTGGGAGTTCCCTGCCACTCGGGGGACATTACCAAATGCAACTTGCAAAATGCAACCTATTTTAGTGGGCCATTAAAGCCGGCCGGGCGGCTCCTAGAATGATGAACGGCTACAGGCGCATTCGATACGGGCCTTGACACCGTCTGGCGTTCGGATGTATCTAGCACGCATGAAAACACACCTGATCGTCCTCGTGGCAGTTGCGATAGCCGCTGTCTCCCTTCCAGCGATCGCTCAAGAACCGGTGGTTGGCGTGACGGGGGCTGAGGCTGACGCTCTTTTCACCAGCAAGAATCCGCGGTTGAACACCAACAAGCAAGCTGCGTATCACATCATGAAGGACCTGCTGGAGGCCAATCACTGGGACGAGGCCAGCAAGTGGCTGACAGAGGACTACCATCAGCACAATCCGAATGTCACGTCGGGGCTGGCCCCGGTGGTGAAGTATTTCACGGCGGTGCGCAAACCGTCTCCCGTTCCCGAGCACCTTACGAAGACGAGGATCGTGGCTGTGGTGGCGGAGGGCGATTTGGTGATTGTGGTGACGCCGCGCGAATTGACCGATCCGCGAGACACATCGAAGAAATACACCACATCGTGGTTCGACATGTGGCGCTTCAAGGACGGGAAGGCCGACGAGCATTGGGATGGCGCAACGATCGCCCCTCCCAGGACCAATTAGCAGCAATGTGACTGATTTACCGGGCGTTCTGGCGCCGCTCTGCTGCAAACTATTTCCGATAGAGGTGCGAGAGTCCGCCATTCGACAAATCACCCTTAGATATCGCCCAATCGTCAACCGCCGCGGAAAATTGCAAACCGATAGCAAACACATCTCCGGCTAACGCACTGCAGTAGGCGATTCGCGCACGGGAGGGTTTGTCCTTTCGTGGCAGTCTGACTAGTACGTGGCTGTTGGTCAACCAGGGCTTCCCGGTGACAATACGGGCGCCGTGACGGCTTGTGTTTTCTACGCGGGCTTTTTCGTGGCTAAGCGGTTCATCCACACTGGACAGTTCCACAGCAACTTCCGCCGGCGTACGTTTTTCTATCCGCTTTTCTCTTAGTATTTCGAGGATCAGTTGTTTCTGGGAAAAAATAAGAAAGACAAGGAGCGCGGCAGCCAGCGTGGCTAAGAACGTAGCAATAGTCATCAGCCAAGTCATGCGCTCGGTCCTAGCTGAGCCGGGAATTATGCCGGGCTTCGATCAATCAAAGTCGGCGGCGCGACTTAATCATAGACCCAGACGGGCAGGCGACGCGACTGCTTGAGGGGAAGTGCTTCACATCGACCGGAGCGCTCCCTTGCGCGGCTTCGAAAGTCCATCGGCGGAGGTACTTGCGCCCCCACAACCATTATGCGAACTTGGCAAGGAGGGGGCCGCGCGACGACCAAGCTTATGAAAATCCCGACGCACTATGACAAGACGGGGCGCGTTCGTATGGTGGACGTTACCTCGAAGCCCCCGACATCGCGCAGCGCCATTGCGCACGCTTTTGTTCGGATGCGGCGGACGACCCTTGGCAGCGTGCGGCGGCTAAAATCACCGAAGGGCGATCCGCTGGAAATCGCGCGGATTGCCGGAATCACGGCTGCCAAGCGAACTTCGGAGCTGATTCCGCTTTGTCACCCCCTCTCGCTCACACACGTGGATGTAAGCGCAAAGCTATGCCAGAATGGAATCGAGATCACCGCGGAAGCGGCGGCCACAGGACCGACCGGAGTGGAAATGGAAGCGCTGGTCGCGGCGTCGGTTGCGGCGCTGACGATCTACGATATGTGCAAGGCTCTCGAGCGCGGCATGGAGATCTCGGAAATTTACGTGATGAAGAAATCAGGCGGGCGCAGCGGCACGTATGAGCGCGCGGGCGGGCGTTTGGGCAAGAGTACGAAACGATGACGGCGATGAAAGGCGTCCGGGTGCTGGTGATCGACGACAATGCGCTGATCCTCGACCTTTTGATGAAGGGACTCGCACCCCACTGTGAAACGCAAGCGGCGGCGGACGGCGGCGACGCACTGCTGAAGATCGTGGACGACCCGCCGGACTTGATTCTCTGCGACTATCGCATGCCCGGCCTGGATGGCCGCCAACTCTACGAGAAATTGCGGGCGCGCAAACAAACCAAGCAAATTCCGTTTATTTTTCTGGCGAGCCGCAGCGACGTGGAAGAGAAGTTGCGGCCGATCGTCGAAGGCGTGGAGGAGTTTGTCGTCAAGCCCTTCTTCTTGAAGGATCTGGTACGCCGCACGAAGAAAGTGATCGACCGGCTGCACCTCGAGAAATTGCAGAACCGGGCGGTGCGGCCCGGCGTGATTCAGGGGCGACTGGAGGAAATGAGCATCCTCGACATATTGCAGTCGCTCGAAATGGGACAGAAATCATGCCGGCTCACAATCCGCCACGAGCTGGATGCATGCGAATTGTTTTTCTCCGGCGGGCAGTGCGTCGACGGGCAGCTCGGGCCACTCGAAGGCGAAGAGGCTGTTTTTCAAGTGATGCGCTGGCCGGGCGGAGATTTCGAGATCGATTTCAATTCCAGTCCCACGCGCACGACGATTTCCCGCAGCACTACAGGCCTGTTGATGGAAGGGCTGCGACTGATGGATGAAAGCCAGCGCGACGGCGCGACCGAAGGCGTTGAAACCGCCGGGTAACACCGAATCCTCATGCGCGTTTCCGTTCTTACAATCAGCGATTCCGTGGCCGCGGGGAAAGCGGAAGACCGCTCCGGGCCGACGCTAATGAACCGATGCAAGGAGTTGGGTTGGGAGATTGCGTCTTTCGCCGTTTGCGCGGACGACCGGCCGGCTATCGAAGCGTTTTTAAGAGGGGTTGCTGATTCTAATAGCGCGGATCTCATCCTGACCACGGGAGGAACGGGAGTGGGGCCGCGAGATGTGACGCCGGAAGCGACGGCGGCCGTTTGCGAACGCCTGATCCCGGGATTCTCCGAGCAGATGCGAACCGCGGGGCGCGAAAAAACTCCGCGGGCCATTCTCTCGCGCGCGGCCGCAGGTATTCGTGGGCACGCGATCATCATCAATCTGCCGGGCAGTCCGCGGGGCGCGGTGGAATCTCTCGATAGCATAGCCGACCTGCTGCCGCACGCCGTGGATGTGCTTCACGGCGCGCATCACGGATAGTCCGCGCGACGTGACCAACCGCCTCTGACACAGCGTTGCTGGGTAGCAAACTTGGCTTCACTGCGCTAAACTCCCCCGGTTTAGACACGGTTTCCGCTATTGAAAGTCAGCCATTCCTAAATGAGGAGAGATCTCAATGAGTCCGAAACGAAGAGCGAGCGCAAGCAAATCGAAAACAAAATCGAGGCCCAAGAAGTACAGGCGCATTGCAACTGAAGAAGCATTCGCAATTCCAGAACAGATGGAAGCGCAGCGCGAGCTGATCGCCAACACGCAGGAGTACGATCCCGATCTCTTTCTCTGGAAAGTGCAGACCGATCCGAATGGGCCGGTCCACAACAGGCTGATTGACTTGTACGAAATGCGCATGCAGGAAATGGACAAGTACGACGTCGACATGCACCTGCTCGCGCTGACGTCCACCGGGGTCCAGATGATGGAGGCTGACCGAGCCGTAGCAGTGGCCGAGATCGGGAATGACCGTTTGCACGAGGCAATCCAGCGATATCCCGATCGTTTCACCGGCCTTGCGACAATCGCCGTGCAGGACCCGCCGCGCGCCGTAAAGGAAATCGAGCGCGCCATCAAGAAGCTCAAGCTGAACGGCATCATGATTAATTCTCATACCAACGGCGAATACTTGAGCGAGCAGAAGTATTGGCCGATTCTCGAAGCGATCGAGGACCTGAACGTGCCTCTCTACATTCACCCTCGCGCGCCCATTCCGTTGATGGCCAAGGCATACAAAACCGATCATCTGGAGCACGCGATTTGGGGCTACCAGGCGGAAACCGGATTGCATGGACTGAGATTGATCACGGGAGCTGTCTTCGATCAATTTCCGAAATTGCAGGTCGTTCTGGGACACATGGGCGAGGGGATTCCGTACTGGCTCTACCGATTGGACTTCATGTATGGGCGCGTCAAAATTGACTTTGGCCGACGGAAACTGAAACTGACGCCGAGCGAATATTTCAAGCGCAATTTCTATATCACCACCAGTGGAATGAATTGGGAGCCGACGCTTAAGTTCTGCATAGAAGCGATGGGCGCCGACCGAATCATGTGGGCGATCGATTATCCCTATCAGGACCACCCAGACGCGGTGGAGTTCATGGACGCCGCTCGCATTTCGGAAAAAGACAAGCAGGCGATTTATCACGGAAACGCCGAGCGTGTGTTCAAGATAAGAAAGCAATAGCGGGAGGAATGTGGCGCCCGAAGATCGCGGTCCGCGCAAGGGTTCAAGAGACTCGGCTAGGGCGTTTGCGCTGGCGTGGAGTTTGCCTTTCAGCCTGGTGGTGCCGATGGTGCTCGGCGGCGGTATCGGGTTTCTGCTCGACCGCTGGCTGCACACCAGGCCGATTTTCATGCTGGTGCTGGGGATTTTGGGCCTGGGTATTGGCGTTCGCGAGGTGGTGAAGACCGCGGCGCTCTTGGATAAGAAAGATGGCGGATGAATCCGAAAATGCCGCGATTGAACGCCGGATAGAAGGCTGGATCGCCGGCGCGGGCGCGGCGGCGGTGCTCGGCGCGGCAATTGGCTGGGGTGGCCGGGCGGCGGCGGGCGCGGCTATCGGGGCGGCGCTGTGTTGGCTGAATTTCCATTGGCTGCGGCAAGGAGCCGCGGGCGTGATTCGTCTGGGGCTGGCGCAGGCCGGGGCTGAACATGTGACCGTTCCCAGGACAACACACGCTAAGTTCTTGGGGCGCTTCGCGTTGTTGCTGGTGGCCGTGTATGCTATTCTCGTTTGGCTGAGATTGCCCGCAGTGGCCGTCTTATGCGGGCTGGCGGCGGTGGTTCCGGCGATCATTTGCGAGCTTGGATACGAACTGATGTGCGGCCACCATCGCTGGAACGCGCGATAATTCCGATCACGAAACTATAATCCCGACGTCCGATATTCAGGGAGAAGCATGGGCGAAGAGCAGGTTCTCGGTGCCACAAAGCTGGTGAATTTGCTGCTCGGAAAACCGGCGGCCGCTCTGCTTGCGCTGCTGCACATTCATCCGGCAACCCCCCAATACCCGATTCCGAATTTCTTTGCGATGGAACTGATTTTGTTCGTGTTCGCTGTAGTTTTCTTTTTGTGGCTGAAGGCGCGGATTTCAGTGGACCGCCCGGGCGGCACGCAGCAGGTGATGGAAATCCTGCTGACGAATTCGATGGGACTCGGCATTCAGGATCTGCTCGACGATGTGGTCGGACATGGCGGCGAGAAATTCCTGCCGATGATCGGAACGGTCAGCATATTTATTCTGATGTCGAATTTGCTGGCGCTGATTCCAGGATTCATGTCACCCACAGCAGAAGTGACGGTGCCACTGGGCTGCGCCACGGTGATATTCCTTTATTACAACAGCTTCGGAATCGGGAAACACGGCGCGGGCGGATACGCGAAGACATTGCTGGGCCCGGTGCCGGCAATTTCGCCGATCATGGTCATCGTTGAAACGATCAGCCACTTCGCGCGAGTGCTTTCGCTGACCGTGCGGTTGTGGGCCAACATGATGGTCAGCGAACTGATTTTCGTTACGTTCCTGGGCCTTTCGGTCGCTTTATTTTCCTTTCTCAGCCACCTGAATCCGACTGGATACATTGCGGTGATCGTGCCGCTGGCCATTCCATTGGCGCTTTTGGGCTTTCACATCTTCGAAGCGATATTGCAGGCATTCATTTTTACGATTCTTCCGATCGTCTATATCGGCCTTGCGGTTGCAGAAGAACACTAGATTTGGAATCAAACGCCGCCAGCGTGAGACCGGTTGCCTCCCAAGACTTTCCGGGAACCACCTCCTGACGGAAATTCATAACGAGGAGAGAGAAGATATGGCTAGGAAAGCAGCGTGGCTTTTGATGGCGATTACGACTGCGTTGATATTGGCGCCGACGACGTTCGCACAAGCGGCCGAAACGGCGGCGGCCAAAACCACGGATTGGGTTGGCTTCGCGGCCGCGCTTGGTCTTGGTTTGGCGGCTGCGGGCGGCGGGCTCGGTCAGGGCCGCGCAACGGCTGCGGCTTGCGAGAGCACCGCACGGAATCCAGGAGCGGCGGGTCCGATCAGAACGTCGTTCATCATCGGCGTGGCGCTGATTGAATCGCTTGTGCTGTATGTGCTGGTCATCGTTTTTATCAAGTAAGAGACGCTAGAGACTTCACCTGCCCCGAGGCTCGCCTGCTGTGAGCTTCGGGGCTTTTTCATTTGGGCCGCTATTTCTCTGCATCGGAGGTGAAACCCATGGGCGCAGCGCCGACACTCGGGATCACGCGGCTGGGGCAGGTTGCGGTCAATGTGAAGGATGTGGCTCGTGCTACGGCGTTTTATCGCGATGTGCTCGGCTTGCCCTTCCTTTTTGCGGCGGGACAGCTCGCTTTTTTCGATTGCGGCGGCGTGCGGCTGATGCTCGACAAGCCGGAAAAGGCGGAGTTCGACCATCCCAGTTCGATTCTCTATTTCTCGGTGCCTGATATTCAGGCAGCGCATCGGAGGCTTGTTAGTGCGGGCGTCGTAATCGTGGAAGAGCCGCACGTGATCGCGGCGATGGCGGACCACGATTTGTGGATGAGTTTCTTTCGGGACACGGAGGGCAATGTGATGGCGCTGATGAGCGAAGTGGCACGCAAGTCGTGATTTCCTAGATTACGTTCCGTCTATGGGGCAGCAGAAGAGAGGTTCTTCGACTGCGCGTCCCGACCGAGATCGAAAAGCACGATCTCCGGAACCGCAAAAGCATCGTGACGCTCCGCTCAGAATGACGGGATAGCGGAGAAGGCCAAAAGGCACCAATCAAGCCGCGATGCAAATGAGCCGCAGGAAACGGGGCGGGTGGGCGCAGTCCGAGGATACGAAAAAAATCTTTACACCGGGGGGTGGTCTCGCGCAAGTACCTGTTGGTGTAAAGAAAAATCGTCTACGGTAAACAGGCTCGGAAGGCGCTTTTGAGTGCTAGTGGAGGAGAGAGAGGGAGTCGGCGGCGGCTTTGGCAAAGTCTAGGAGCCGGCCGGGGAGGATTCCGAGATACAAGGTGCCGACGGCGGCGATGAAGAGCGCGACGCCGAGGGCGGGGGCCACGGCTGTGGGCGTGTAGTCCTTTGAGGCTTCATTGAAATACATGGTGATAATTACACGCAGATAGTAATAGGCGCCGATCACGCTATTGATAGCCGCGATGACCACGAGCCACACGATCCAGCGACCGTGGGCGCCGGAGGCATCAAGCGCGGCCTGGAACGCGAAGAACTTGCCAAGGAAGCCGCCCGTCGCGGGCAGGCCAAGCAACGAGAGCAGAAACAGAGAGAAGCACGCGGCCAGCACGGGCTGCGTCGAGCCCAGGCCGGCATAGTCCTGAAGCGTGAGGCGCCTTTCTCCGCGCTGGCCAAGGTGCGTTACCACCAGGAACGCGCCGACCTTCATCAGGACGTACGCCGCGAGATAAAAGAATACGGCGGCGACGCCGATCGCCGTTCCCGCAGCAAACGCCACCAGAATATAGCCCGCGTGCGCGATCGAGGAATAGGCGAGCATGCGCTTCACATTCGTCTGAACGAGCGCAGCAAGATTACCGATAAACATTGTGAGAATGGCGGAAACCCAGATGGCCCAGAACCAAGTGTCTGACGCCGAACCGAAGGAAACCACGAAAATGCGAAGCATGAGAGCGAATGCCGCGGCCTTTGGAGCCGACGCCAAAAGCGCGGTGACCGGCGATGGAGCGCCTTCGTAGACGTCCGGGCCATAGATTTGGAACGGCGCGATAACCACCTTGAAGCCCAAGCCGACGAACATCAGGCCGAGGGCGAGGACGGCCAGGGCGGGCAAACGTCCTGCAGAGGAAGCGTCGGCGAGAGCCGGCTGAATTTTGTCGATGATAGTTGTACCCGTAGCGCCGTAGACCATGGCGATGCCGTAGAGAAAGAACGTCGTGGCGAACGAGCCCAGCAGGAAATACTTGAGCGCTGCCTCGTTGGAAATGAGCGCGCGGCGCCGGAAACCAACCAACACGTAAGTGGAAATCGAGCTCATCTCCAAGCCGACGAAAGCGGTGACCAGTTCGTTGGCGCTCGCGAGGATGCCCATCCCAGCGGCCGCGAACAGAATCAGGGCGTAATACTCGCCGAACTGGATGCCCTCGCGATCGAGATAGTCGAGCGAACCGAGAATCGCGAGCGCGGCGGCGACGATGATGACGACATGAAGAAAGATGCTGAAATCGTCGTTGCTAATGAGATGGTTATAGGCGAAGCCGCGATAGAGAGAGGTCTCGTAAACCGCCGCCAGCGCGAATAGCGCGCCGGCAAATCCCACCCAGCCGAGCACGCGCTTGCGTGCCGCGCTGATGAAGGGGTCGGCAATCATGATGATGAGACCGAAAAGGCAGAGATGAATCTCGGGCGAGATTCGATGGAGGTTGGCGTGCTGCTCGGCGGAAAGAAACATCAGCGCTGCACCCGCCTTTCAGCAAAGGCGATGAGCAGATGCGGAGCGATTGCGTTTATGGAGACAACGCTATTCGCAGGGTGGGCAGGCGCGACGCGGCGCTGCGCGTTTTGCGGCGGCGAAACTTGCTGCATCACGTTGTTCACGGAAGCCTCCATGCGGCGCGTGAACAGAGGAGAGGCAACGCCCATGAAGATGATGACGACGGCCACAGTGGCGAGAATCAGGCGCTCGCGATTGTTGGCATCGGGCAGATCGCGATTTTTCTCGACGGTGACTTCTCCCAGTGCCACGCGCTGATAAGCCCAAAGGAGATAAATCGCGGAAAGAACCGCGCCACTGGTAGCCCACGCGGCCCAAGCGTGATGGCCGGCGAAAGTTCCAATCAGAATCAGAAATTCGCCGATGAAGCCGTTGAGCGGAGGAAGCGCGAGAGACGAAAGCGAAATGAACAGGAAGAAGGACATCAGCACAGGCATCGGCGTGGCCAGGCCGCCGAACTGTTTGATTTCGAAAGTGTGGCGGCGGTCGTAGAGCATGCCGACGCCGAGGAAGAGCGCTCCAGTGGAAACTCCGTGATTGAGCATCTGATAGATCGCGCCCTGAATCGAGATGGAATTGAACGCGAAAATACCGAGGACCACAAAGCCGAGGTGGCTGACCGATGTGTATGCGACGAGCCGCTTCAAATCCGTTTGCACCGTGGCCACCAGCGCGCCGTAGACGATGCCGATAATGGCAAGAACGGCGATTATAGGAGCCATGCGGTGGGCGGCTTCCGGAAAAAGCGGGACGCAGAAACGCAGAAGGCCGTAGGTGCCGAGCTTCAGCATGACTCCCGCAAGAATCACGGAGCCAGCGGTGGGCGCTTCGGTATGGGCGTCCGGCAGCCAGGTATGAAGCGGAAATAACGGGACTTTGATCGCGAACGCGAGGAAAAAGGCGCCGAAAAGCAGCTGCTCCGTGTGCGGGGGGAAAACAATTTGTCCCGACTGCAGGAGGCGCTGGATTTCGGGCAGGTCAAAGGTGCCGGCCTTGCCATAGAGCCACAGAATCGCGACCAGCATCAGGATGGAACCAAACATCGTGTACAGAATGAATTTCACGGCGGCGTAAATTTTGCGGCCGTGTCCCCACATGCCGATCATGAAATACATGGGGATCAGGGTAAGCTCCCAAAAGACGAAAAAGAGAAAGAGATCGAGAGAAACGAAGACGCCGATCATCGCCGTCTCGATTACGAGGAG
>DATDMO010000287.1:0-8288 GCA_036518755.1 Candidatus Acidiferrales bacterium
TCCTCCAGGAGCTGCTCACCGCGAAGTCGGACGACGTCTACGGGCGCGCGAAAATCTACGAGGCCATCGTGAAAGGCGAGCCGGGAATCGAGCCCGGTGTGCCCGAATCGTTCAACGTCCTCGTGCGGGAGTTGCAGTCACTCTGCCTGGATGTCGAGCTCATGAAGCGCCAGAAGCCGCAAGCGTCGGAAGCGGCCGACTAGTCCGCGCACTCCGGATTTTCGGAGTGCGCCTACGAAATTTGGGAACCTGTTTTCTTAATTGTCCCGGTTTCCCCGGGACGGGAGGAGTGCCCCTTGTATCGATCAAGCCCTTATGACCGTGCCAGCCAGATCGCGGATTTTGATTCGATTCGCATCAGCCTAGCGAGTCCAGAGAAAATCCGTTCGTGGTCGCACGGAGAAGTGACCAAGCCGGAAACTATCAACTACCGTACCTTTAAGCCGGAGCGTGACGGTCTCTTTTGCGCCAAGATTTTCGGCCCTGTCACCGACTGGGAATGCCTCTGCGGGAAATATAAGCGGATGAAGCATCGCGGCGTGATTTGCGATAAGTGCGGCGTGGAAGTGACGCTCAGCAAGGTTCGCCGCGAACGGCTCGGGCATATCGAACTGGCTTCGCCTTGTTCGCACGTGTGGTTCTTCAAGGGATTGCCGAGCCGCATTGGCTATCTCCTCGATATCACCATGCGCGATCTCGAACACATTCTTTACTTCGAGACTTTCGTCTGCGTCGATCCGGGCGATGTTCCGGAGCTTAGGGAAAAGGATATTGTTCCCGAAGAGAAATTCCGCGAGTTGCAACGCGACTATCCGGGAAAATTTGACATCCGCATGGGCGCTGAGGCAATCAAGGAACTTCTGCGTCGCGTTGACGTTGATAAGCTCTCGGGCGAACTCCGCGAAAAAATGAAGGTCGATCCGAGCCTGCAAAAGCGGATCAAGTTCGCGAAGCGCCTTAAAGTGCTCGAAGCGTTCCGCAAGAGCGGCAACAAGCCAGAGTGGATGATCCTCGATGTGATTCCGGTCCTGCCACCCGAACTTCGCCCCTTGGTGCCTCTCGACGGCGGCCGCTTCGCCACGTCCGATTTGAACGACCTCTACCGCCGCGTCATCAATCGCAACAATCGGCTGAAAAAGCTCATGGAGCTTCACGCGCCGGACGTGATCGTCCGCAACGAGAAGCGCATGTTGCAGGAAGCCGTAGACGCCCTGTTTGACAACGGCCGGCGCGGCCGCGTTCTCCGGGGCACTAACAACCGCCCCCTGAAATCGCTTTCCGATACGCTCAAGGGTAAGCAGGGCCGCTTTCGCCAGAACCTTCTCGGCAAGCGCGTCGACTACTCGGGTCGTTCGGTCATCGTCGTCGGACCCGAGCTGAAACTTCACCAGTGCGGTCTGCCGAAAAAGATGGCGCTCGAACTTTTCAAGCCATTCATCTACCACCGGCTGGAGGCCGCGGGCCACTGCACCACAATCAAACAAGCCAAGGAGCTTGTGGAGGCGCAGGAGGCCACGGTATGGGACATTCTCGAGGACGTGATCCGCGAGCATCCCGTGCTTCTCAACCGCGCCCCTACGCTGCATCGACTCGGCATCCAGGCTTTCGAGCCCACACTCGTCGAAGGCAAGGCCATTCGCATCCATCCGCTAGTCTGCACCGCGTTCAACGCGGATTTCGACGGTGACCAGATGGCTGTGCACATTCCACTTTCACCGGAAGCGCAGGTGGAAGCTTCCGTGCTGATGCTCAGCTCGCACAACATTCTCTCGCCGGCCAACGGTTACCCACTGGCCGTGCCCACGCAGGATATGGTGCTCGGCATCTATTACATGACTAAGGCAAAGCCCAAAGCTAAGGGCGAAGGCCGCGCGTTCGGCTCAAGCGAAGAAGTAATCATGGCGCTGGAAGCCGGCGAGGTTGAATTGCTCACGCCGATCCGTATGCGCTTCACCGGCGAAGTGATCGATCTCACGAATGCGTACGACGATCAGGACGTGTCGCACACCGAGCCGATTCATTTGCAGAAACAGTTTCTGCAAACGACCGTCGGCCGCGTGATCTTCAACGATCACCTCCCGTCGGACATGCCGTTCGTTAACGGCCTGCTCAAGAAGAAGGGAGTCCAGGCGCTCGTTTTATACGCCTATCTCCGCTTCGGCTTGGAAAAGACAGTTGTGATGCTCGACCGACTGAAGGAACTGGGCTTCCTCTACGCCACCAAGTCCGGCATTTCGATCGGCATCAGCGACATGGTCATCCCCGGGGTCAAGTTCAAGCTCGTGGACGCTGCCGAGCACGAAGTAGTCAAAGTGCAGCAGCAATATCTCGATGGAGCTATCACCAACGGCGAGCGCTATAACAAGGTGATCGCCATCTGGAGTGACATCACCGAGAAGGTTGCCGACGAAATGTTCAAAGCGCTCGAGGAACAAGATAAACAGGGCGCGATCAATCCGGTCTACGTCATGGCTGATTCCGGCGCCCGCGGATCGAAGCAGCAGATCCGGCAGCTTTCAGGTATGCGTGGCTTGATGGCCAAGCCCTCGGGCGAGGTCATCGAGACGCCCATCACCTCGAATTTCCGCGAGGGTCTGACCGTGTTGCAGTACTTCATCTCCACGCACGGAGCCCGAAAAGGCCTCGCCGATACCGCCCTAAAGACAGCCGATTCCGGCTATCTCACGCGGCGTCTCGTTGACGTGGCGCAGGACGTAATAATCAACGAATTCGACTGCGGTACCGCCGACGGCATTTACGTGGAGCCGATTCTCGAGGCCGGCGTCGAAGTCGAGCCGTTGCGCGACCGCGTCATCGGCCGCGTCTCGCTCGAAAAGATCAAGGATTACGAAGGCAACGTGATCGTCGACGTCAACCAGGAGATCACCGAAGAACTGGCCAACACAATTCAGGCTGCGGGCATCGAGCGCGTCAACATCCGTTCGGTGCTCACGTGCGAATCCCGTCGCGGAGTGTGCGCGCGATGCTACGGCCGCAACTTAGCAACCGGCCGCTTCGTCGAGATGGGCGAGGCCGTCGGCGTCATCGCGGCGCAGTCGATCGGCGAGCCCGGCACGCAACTCACCATGCGGACATTCCACATCGGCGGCACGGCTACCCGCGTCACTGAACAGTCTAAGGTCGAGGCCCGCAACAGCGGCTTCGTCAAATTCATTGACCTGAAGGTGGTCGAGGGCCGCGGCAAGACTCTCATCGCCATGAACCGCTCCGGCTTGATCGCCGTCGTCGACGAAAAGAATCGCGAGAAAGAGCGTCACCACGTGGTCTATGGTGCGCGCCTTCGCGTCGAAGACGGCCAGCCGGTCACACTCGGTCAAATCATGTGCGAATGGGATCCCTACACCTTTTCCATTCTCACGGAAACGGGTGGGACGATCGAGTTCAAGGATCTCCAGCCGGGCCTCACCATTGAAGAACAGGTGGACGAGGTCACGGGCCTATCGCAACTCGTCGTCACGCTTCCTCCGGGTGACGAAAAGCACCAACCCGCGATTTTGGTACGCGACTCCGCTGGGCGCACCAAGAAAAAGTACCTGATGCCGTCTCGCGCGCACCTGATGGTCGCGGATGGCGATGAGGTGCAGCCTGGTGACGTGCTCGCCAAAATTCCTCGCGAAACCACCAAGACCAAGGACATCACTGGCGGTCTCCCGCGCGTTGTCGAGTTGTTTGAAACTCGCAAACCTCGCGACCCGGCGGTTATCAGCGAAATCGACGGTATCGTCAAATACGGCGAAATCGCGAAAGGCCAGCGAAAGATTTACGTCGAAAGCGAAGACGGCCGCACCGTGAAGGAATATTCGATTCCCCGCGGTGTGCACATCAATGTCCAGGAAGGCGAGCACGTTCGGGCGGGCGAGCCCCTCATCGATGGGCCGCTTAATCCCCACGACCTCCTGGCCGTCCTCGGCGAAAAGTACACCCAAGCCTACTTGGTCAATTCCGTCCAGGAGGTTTATCGGCTCCAGGGCGTCAATATCAACGACAAGCACATCGAGACCATCGTTCGGCAGATGATGCGCTGGGTGAAAGTCGAAGACGTGGGCGATACTACGTTCTTGCTCGAAGAGCAAATTGACAAGTTCCGCTTTCGCGAAGAGAACGACCGCGTCATCCGCGATGGCGGCAGGCCCGCTACGGGTCGCCCCTTGCTCTTGGGCATCACCAAGGCTTCGCTTTCCACGGATTCCTTCATCTCCGCCGCAAGCTTCCAGGAGACAACCCGCGTCCTCACCGAGGCGGCCATCTCCGGGAAAGTGGATTATCTCCGTGGCCTGAAGGAAAACGTCATCATGGGCCGGCTGATTCCTGCTGGCACCGGACTTGAGCGCTATCGCAATATTCAGCTCCTCACCGAGATTCCGAAAGAGGAGCCGGAAGCGATGGAGCCCGAACTCACGCCCGAAGAAGCGGCGGCGCTCGATTTCCTGCGGAAGGATGCCGACGCCGTGGCGGAAAGTTAGAAGTGTCCTTGTGAACTCCGGGGAGGGCTTGCCTGGTCGGCATCATGCTGGGCAAGCCCATCCTCTTCTTAACCTAACCCTCTGTTGAGCATTTCGCATAGGCTGCTTTTTTCTTTCCTGGTTTCGTGCTGCCACTCTGTAAGATTCATGAGGAGCCTATTCGCGCACCCTTCAAAGTGATACTCGGATAGCTCGGAACGATGTCCAAAGACGCGTTGCAAAACCAGGCGGAGCAGGCTGCCTCATCACCTGACTCGAAGCGGCAATTTGAAGAACTGGCTCAGGTGATTTTCCGCTCCCAGCAAAATTACCGCGACCTCATTGATAGTCTCGACCAGGCGCTTTTCACTCTTTCGCTTCAAGGCGAAATCCGAGTCGCGAATCTGCGAATGTCGCACATTCTAGGTGCCCCTTTTCAGGAAATCATCGGCCATCCTCTGTCCGAATTCCTCTTGTCTCCCACGCCCGAGGAGCTGCTGCAATCGTTGCCTGCACTACTCGAAAAGGGCACATGGACGGGAATCGTACCTGTAACACTCAAGAAAGATAGAGAGCTCCGGCATTTTTCCTGCTGGTTTCAGACGCTCGTTGAGCGCGGTGAGGTCGTGGCTATTACCGGATGGGCCCGCGACGTCACCGAGCGGTTTGAAATCGAGAAACGCTTGCATCAGGAGCAGGAATTCAACCGCCGTCTCATCGCAAACTTTCCAGACTTGATTGCCGTTCTGGACCTCCAGGGAAGATTCACTTATATCAGCGATCAGGTCCGAAATATTCTGGGCCGCTCTCCCCAAGAATATTTGGGAGGGGAATTCGGCGTCCGGGCCACCCCGGAGGACAAAGCCACGATTGATCAGATGTTCCAGCGTGTGATTAAAGGAGAAGTCTCTCGCGCACAACTCGAATTCCGCGCGCCCCATACGAATGGCACCTGGCGGGTCCTCTTGCTTACTGCTGGTCCGCTCTTTGATGAGAACGGGAAAATCAGCGGCGTGGTGACGTCAGCCCGCGACGTAACAGAACAACATGAAACCGAAAGAAAACTCCACCAGGAGCAAGAGTTTGGCCGCCGCCTGATCGAATGCTTTCCTGACCTGATTGTCGTTCTCGATTCCGAGGGCCGGTTCAAGTTTGTCAGTGAACGCCTAAAGGATGTCCTCGGCGTCTCTCCCGAGCAGTACGTGGGCAAGCAAGTTGGCCTGCGAATGGGGTCGGAGGACCGGGCGAAGCTCGCTGAGATGCTCCAAAACACTGTCTCCGGTCGAAAGGCTCAGGAGCAGATCGAAATCCGGGCCCAGCACCTCGATGGCACTTGGAAAACTCTGCGAATCACGGCGAGGCCCCTTTTTGACGAACAGGGCAACATCACGGGCATGGTCTCTTCGGGTCGGGACGTTACTGAATCGAAGCAATTCGAGCAACAGCTTGCACAAAACGAGAAGTTCGCCGCGATGGGCCAAATGATGGCCGGCGCGGCTCATGAACTCAATAATCCGCTCACTGCCATTCTAGGGATCAGCGATCTGCTCCGCGAGCGCGCCACCGATGAAACGACTCGCCGCCAGGTGGATACGATATTGCAACAGGCACGGCGCGCCGCGGGCATTGTCCTCAACCTGCTCGCCTTTTCACGGCCCTCTGCCCACGGGAATGCTAGGATCGACCTCAAGGCGACGATTCAGGAGGCCTTGCACGTCGAAAGCGCGCTTCTCGCCCAGAAGAATATCCGCGTGACATTCGAAGCTCACGGGGAACTCCCTCCTGTGGAAGGCAACCGGAGGCTGCTCACCCAGGTTTTTTCGAACCTGATTGCTAATGCCGAACAATCGATTTCCGCGGTGCGCGGCCAAGGTCGTTTGGATATTTCCATCTCCTGCGTCGGGCAACGCATACGCGTTAGCTTCGTGGACGACGGCGCCGGCATCGCTCCCGAAATCATAGATAAGATTTTCGACCCGTTTTTCACCACCAAACGGCCCGGCGGAGGCAGTGGTCTCGGTCTTACGATCGCTCTGGCCGTGATCAAGGAACACGGAGGGACCATCGAAGTCCAGTCTACAGCCGGATTGGGCGCTACCTTCCATGTGTTCTTGCCGCCCTCCGAGCAGGCGCCTTCGGCTTCCGCATCATCATCGTCACCCGTCCTTGCGTCGCCGCCTCGGCGTGCGGAGCTCCTCAAAGGCCATAGCGTTCTCATCGTTGATGATGAAGAAAGCATTCGCGAAATTGTCGCTGAGGACCTCTCAAGGCGGGGAATGAAGGTTGATGCCGTGGAAAGTTCGGAGGCTGCGCTCGCCTACCTTTCAGCGAACGAGTGCGAGATCGTTATTTGCGATTTCAATCTCCCCGGTATTAGCGGCGAAGCCCTTTTCGAGAAGCTCGTGGCAAAGGAACACGGTCCTCGGCCGCGCTTCGTCTTTATGACAGGGGAGTTGGTCGATCCTGCCCTCGTAAGCAGGTACCGCGAGAAAGGCGCCCGCATCCTGCAAAAGCCGTTCTCCGTTTCCGTGCTGGCAGCTCTCTTAGCGGAGTTTCTGCAGGGAGACGCCGTTCCCTCGGTCTAGCAAAGTCCAGCTACTTGGCGACCTGGTGCCCTTCCGGAGCAGGAACCGCTTCTACGCCAAAATCCCAAACGTAAAGGCTCATTCCTTCGTCGCCGATCGCCTCCGCCAGTGCGTATTCGCCTGGGGCCAGCGGTTTGCTGAGCGTGAAGCGGTACACCCCGCGGGCTATTTCCCAGCGCTGCATCGAGATCGTGTCTCCCACAGCTTGCTGTTGGCCGAAGAGTTCGTCCACGTTCTCAATCTGCCGGTTCTCGCCGTGCGCCTTTGCACGAATCAACTCCATCTCGGGAGTTCGAGCGTCCGCGGTGCGCATATAAAACTCGGGCTGATCGGTTCGAAGGCGAAGTTTCGCGTGCAGTCCCTGGATCGACACGTTATGCCTCGAAGGGATTATGGGAACGGGCACCATTACTTGTTCGAGGAAGCGTTTCTTGGATAGTTTCGAACTCGTTTCAGCTTGAGGAAGCGGTAGGACGGCCTTCCCGTCGAAGGCGAAGAGCCCGGCGCCCGGCGGAAGGAAGATTTTAGGGGCTACCTCCAGGCTTGCGTCAATATCGAGAGGCTGCGCGAGGCGCGCCGCCTCCTGGTTGTGTACCTTCTCAACGATTCCCGCCTCTCGCTGCTGTTCTTGCGCCGCGGCTTTTCCGGTGGCATCCCAATCGACCAAATCTGCGGGAATTTCCTCCCATTGCGAACGGTCGAGGCTGTAGTAGCGCACTCGGTCGCCTTGCACTGCATATTCGCGAACCAGCTGAAAGCTGCCATCTTTCAACATCAGCTTCTGGCCCCTCGGCGTTATGGGCGCTTTCGGTCTTGGGACCGGGTTGCGATCTGCGGATTGTTGGCCGGAATTCCCGGCATCCTGCGCGCTTATGAGGGGAACCGCGGCTACCGCGACGGCGAGCAGAGCCCAGCTGGAGACGTGCAACAACCAGCGGGACGATCCTCCGGCCATGAACCTTCCCCCCAGATACGATTGTAGACCGAATCGCCCGGCAATGGGGCTTCCGCGAATGGCCAGCCAAGCCGCAAGCAGTCCGTGGTCCTCTCTCAAGGGCAAGGCTCCAGATTAGGTGCGTCAACATCTGAAATCCTGTTCGAGTGGCACCGCTGCCTCTTGCTTACGGCGGAAAGTTCATGCGGCGCAGGAGTTCTTGGAAGTGTGGATCGGATCGAAGAAAATCAAATTCTGGATCGATGTGAATCATCGCATCGGGATTCGGCGATCTTCGGTCATGGT
>DATDMO010000288.1:0-2542 GCA_036518755.1 Candidatus Acidiferrales bacterium
ACATTCCGGGCGCGCAACACGCGGGCGGCACGGGACTAGGGGACACGATGATCCTGGTCAAGTATCGTTTCTATCGACGCGATTCACCTCGCGGGACCACGCAGGCGTCCGTTACTGTTGGCCCCAAACTTCCCACCGGCCTCACGCATTTGAATCAAGCCAATGGCGACCGCCTGCCCGCAACCTTGCAGCCCGGCTCCGGCTCGACCGATTTATTTCTATCGGCGAATTGGACTTACACCGGGCTTTTCAATCTCCGGCGTCTGGTAGCCGACGAGGATTTCCACTCGTTGATACGCACCGAGGGGACTCAAGCAACTCGCCTCGGCAGCGATATCGAATCCCGTTTTTGGCTCTCGTCTCGCCCATACGAAGCTAAGAACGCCACTCGCGAGTGGTTCATCGGCCCCGCGCTCACCTGGCTGCATTCGCAGGACGATCGCATCGCGGGCCTCACCCAAAAAGGAAGTGGCGGCGACGTCTTACTCACTGGCGTCACCACCTATGTAGGCGTGCGCCCCGGCATGCATCTTTGGCTCGGAATGGATTGGGACGTCGCCCACTCCAATGGCGCGATGTTTGCTCCCATCCGGCGTCACATCAGTTTCGGGATCACTCAGCAGTTCAGATTTCACATGTTCTGAAAGGAGAGAAAATGAAAATCAATAAATTCGCGCTGCTTTTGCTGTTGGGCGTCGGCCTCGCGCCGGTTTCGCAGGCACAAATAAGACATGTCGAGATGCGTGTCGAGGGCATGACTTGAAACTTTTGAGCCTACGGTGTGCAACAACACCTGCAGCGCCAGTCTGGCGTGCAAAAAGCGGAAGTCAGTCTCAGGGACGGCACCGTGCAGATAACTCCGAAAGAGGACGGGCAAATCGATCCCGCTCAGCTTCTTAAGGCCACCTACGATAGCGGCGTCACCGTTGCCGAAATGGACGTGACAGCCGAAGGCCACGTGGTGAAAGACGCTTCCGGCGCACTCGCATTTCAAGTCGAGCCAAACCGCTCGTGGGTGATCACTCCCAACGATCAATCGCGCAGCCTCGCGGAACTTGCGGGCACGCCCTCGAAAATCACCGTCACGGGCCAGTTGTATCTGAAGTCGGGAAAAAAGAAAGCGGATCAGTCGGTGCCGCTCAAGTTGCTGATTACCCAAGTTCAGAAAAGAGAATAAGAGGAAGCAAAATGCCGAATAAAGTTCAGCGTTGTTTTGCCAACTGGCTCTTCGTCTTTGGAGCCATACTGCTCGTCGGATGCCATCAGCATTCGGCGAGCACCACGAAATCGGCGCAGCCCGCGATCGCGGCAGGCGAAATCGGTTCTCGCCTGCCCGATTTTTCCGTGAAGGACTTCCAAGGTCGCAAGATTTCCTCGTCTGATTTTCGCGGCAAGGTCCTCCTCATTGACGTCTGGGCCACGTGGTGCCAACCCTGCAAAAAGGAAATGCCCGGCTACCAGGAGTTACTGGACCGTTATGGCTCTCGCGGCTTCGCCGTCCTCGGCCTCAAAGCCACCATGATGATGGACACCGAAGACCCCATGCAGTTCGCCCGCGAAGTTGGTGTCCATTACCCGCTGGCAATCGCGTCGCCGCAAGCCACCGAGGCGCTCGGCGGAATCTTGGGCTTGCCGACAACGTTCCTCTACGACCGCGAGGGCATCCTGCGCTACAAAGTAATCGGCTTCGAATACACCAACGTCATCGAAGCCCAACTAAAACCCCTGCTCAGCCAGTGACGTTTGTTTCGTTTTCGATCTGCGGCCCTCAGCGTGGCACGCTAACTCCCTTCGCAGCAACGCGCTAACCCCGGTTACTCGCGCCGGGCCCGGCTTCAGCGAAAATCGGGTCCGGCCCCTTTTGCCCCCACCCCCGGATCAGCAACGCCCCATTCCGGCCATTTGGATAAAATTGCCTCTCGCCTGTCGATTTTCGTATCCTCGTTCGACTAACCAGCAGGAGGAAACACCGATGCAATACCTGATGCTCATCTATCAGAACGAAGCAGAGTTTGCGAAGGCCACCGAAGCGGAACTGGCACCCATGTATCAAGAGTACGGCAAGCTGCGCCAGGAACTCGTCGACACAGGCAGGTGGGTCGGCGGCAACCAACTGAAACCGACCGCAACCTCAACCACCGTACGCGTGCGTGACGGCAAGCGCGTCGTTACCGACGGCCCCTTCGCGGAGACCAAGGAGCAGCTTGGCGGCTACTTCCTGATCGACGCTAAGGATTTGGACGACGCCATCGCCATCGCCGGACGGATACCAACCGCGCGGCATGGTTCCATCGAGGTCCGGCCGATCGTCGTCCGCGCTCAGGCCGCTCAGCAATAGCACATTGACGCTCCCTGCGGCCGCGGGGCGGTTTTTGGGTCTCCTGCGACATGGACTTCGAAAAGTTTCACCGCGAGGAATCGGGTCGCATTCTCTCGACGCTGATTCGCTTGCTCGGCGACTTTGACCTCGCCGAGGAAATGTTGCAGGAGGCCTACTCCGTCGCGCTGCAGAAGTGGCCGCTTGACGGCACGCCGGCAAACC
>DATDMO010000289.1:0-3241 GCA_036518755.1 Candidatus Acidiferrales bacterium
CCTGGCGACCATCCGTTTGGTTGTGCTAACAACAGTGCGTAATTTGACAAGAATACGGTCGGAGGACTAGGCTTCTGGCAAAGGGATCACCTACGAGAGGAGGCATGCCGTGGCTACGCTGCTGCGTTCCGCAGTCTTAAACCCGGAAGGATACCGAACCGTCCGAGCGGCGGGCGAAGCGGCGCCGGGCAAGAACGGGTCATTCTCTCGCATGGCTCCGCGCCTGGACGACCTTAGAGGCAAGACGGTCTACCTTGTCGATACCGGTTTCGGCGGAAGCGGCAAGTTTCTGGATCAAGTGCAGGCGTGGTTCGGCGAGCACATGCCTTCCGTCACGACGGTCCGCCGGAAGAAGACAGGCAACATCTTTCGCGACGATACGAAAGACCTTTGGAACGAAATCAAGGAAAAAGGGCAAGCCGCTATTCTGGGCGTCGCAGGTTGACCCGGCTGCGCCGTGGCGGTCGCCACTTGCTCCCGCACACTCGAAACGGAATACGGGATCCCCACCGCGCCTATTTCAACGCACGAATTTTCCGGCTTCATGGGCGACGATCTCCGCTTTCACGGCGTTCCGCTCCGCGTGATTTACACGCCGCACCCAGTGGCGGGCATGCCGCCTTCCGTGCTTCGCGGTTACATCGACGGGAAAGATCCCGCAACGCAGCGGACCGTTATCGATGAAGTGATCGAGGCCCTCACGAAACCCGTCAGCGAGGATGAATTCAGCGGAGACTTCGCGCCCGTCTTGCGGACTGGCGCGAGGCAAACGATGCTTGAGCCCGACACTGAAGACAACCTGCAGCGCCTCTTTTATGAACGGGGGTGGACGGATGGGCTGCCCATCATCCTTCCGACGGAGGAACGCGTTGCGGAAATGCTTACCGGCACGAATCGAGCGCCGGATGAAGTTGTGGGCGAAATCTTCCTGCATGACTCACAGGAATATCTGAAATTCACGGTTGAGATGGTGGCCATCATCGGCGTGATGGCTGGAGCGAGGCCGGAGCATCTGCCCGTGCTGCTCGCCATCTCCTCGACCGGCCTTCCTTCCATTCCGGGATCGACGACTCCGTTCGCATGCATGCTGCTTGTAAATGGACCGATCCGCAATGAGATCGAAATGAATTCCGGGATTGGCGCCTTCAGTCCTCGCAACCTGGCGAATTCCGCGATCGGCCGCGCATGGACGCTTCTGACAATCAACTGGGGCTACATGCGGCTGAAGAAACAGCTCTGGACTTCGCAGGGCAATCCGATCGGCTACAACAACATGTGCGTGGCGGAAAATGAGGAAAGAAGCGCGTGGGAACCTTTCCATGTGCAGAAAGCATTCCGCGCGGACGAAAGTGTGGTCAGCATCTTCCGCGGGTGGAGCTTCGTCAACAACGTGGTCGGGTCGTCCGTCCGCTCCGTTGGTGAAGATACCTGCGTGCTGCTGCGGGCGATGCCGGGCCTGTTTTCCGCCGCGACACTGATTCTCGATCCGCTTGTGGCGCGGCACCTCAAAGAAAACGACGGTTTCACCACGAAGCTCGATTTCTCGCGCTGGATTTCAGAAAACTTCAAAATGCCTGCCGGGCAGTTTTGGGGCACGGATTTGATCCACATGATGATGGCTCCGGTGGCGGAGCAGGGCGTAGAGCCGTACGCGTCGTGGAAAAAGCTGCCCGAGGACGCGCTGATCGCGCCTTACAACAACCCGGAAAGCATTAACATCGTCGTCGTGGGCGGCGAAACGAGCCCCATGTGGAAAGTTTCGGATTTCGCCTACGCAACGAGCGCCTCGGTCGATAAGTGGCGCGCCAGGCCCGTTGCGGATGGCTGCGCCGATGGAAGCTGCGGGCTTCCGGACGAGCCGTGAGATGCGTTATGTGGTCGTCAGTCCGAACGGAGTGGCCCGGGCTTTTGGTTTTGCGCGAAGCGCCGGGGCACGCAGTTGAAGAATCTTTCTGGGATTGAACGCGCGAGAAGGTTTGACATCGAAGAGAGATCCTTCGACTGCGTTTCGCGCGCGCATAAACAGCGCGGAAGATGAAGCACGCGAAACTCCGCTCAGGATGACGGCGAGAGACAACGGTGCAGGTTTGCGGCGCAGAACATGATTCGAGGAGGTAGATAGCCATGGATCGACGAAAGATGTTGGCTCTTTTGGGTGTGAGCCCGGCGCTCGTTGCTGACGTGCCGGCGTACGCGCGGACTGCTCCCAAGAAAGCGCCAGACGCCGCGGGTTCCATGATGAGCCGGCCAATCACCGCCCTCAATCCCGCCGTGACGCCGCAATTGGCGGCGCGAATACCTCTCGCACCTCGCCTTGATACCCTCGACGGCAAAACAATCTACCTGGTGGATACCGATTGGGGAGGAATGGGCCAGAACGACGGCATCATTCAGGAAATGCAAGCGTGGTTTGCCGAGCACATGCCCAGCGTCAAGACGATCATCAAAATCAAGAAAGGGAATTTTGTCACCGACGATCCTGCGCTGTGGAAAGAGATCGCGGATAAGAAAGGAGATGGCGTCGTACTTGGCGTCGCTGGTTGACACGGCTGCGTCGGGGCCGTGAGCCGCGAAGCAGGAGAGATCGAGCAGAAGTATCACATCCCAACAGTGGCCGCCGCGGGTTCAAACGTCGTGTCATTCGGGCTTGGCGCAAACTTCACTTACAACACGGGCATGCCGATTCGCTACGTCGGAGTTCCCTTCCCTTTCTCGGGCCAGCCGCGATCAGTTCTCAAGGGGTACATCGACGGGAAAGATACGGTGAGCGGTAAGCCGATGATGCAGGCAATCGCCGAAGGCCTCACCGCGCCTCTGACCGACAAGGAAAAGATGGCCGGGATTCCCGCGGAGTCGGCGCCGGAGCCGAGACTGCTTCCCGCGGATACGGAAGATAATCTGCAGCTCCTGTTCAAGGAGCGCTGCTGGACTGACTACAACCCGGTGATCATTCCCACGCAGGAACGCGTGGCGGCGATGCTGAAGGGCACCAGCCACAAGCCGGATGAAATCGTGAAATCCGCTGCCGGAACATTCGGGACGCGCCGTCCATTCACGGTTGAGAAAGTTGCCGTGCTTGCAGTGATGGCAGGCGCGAAGCCAGAATATTTTCCCGTAATTCTCGCGCTCAGCAGCATGGTGCCCTATCAGGATTCAACAACTTCCATCGCGCAGATGATTGTGGTGAATGGACCGATACGCAAGGAAATTGGGATGAATTCCGGTCTGGGCGCGTTGGGGC
>DATDMO010000290.1:0-11803 GCA_036518755.1 Candidatus Acidiferrales bacterium
TCCAGGGCGAAAGAAGCGTAGCAGCTCGTCACCCCTTCCGCGAACCAAAGGGCCCGCGTGTACTGCTCTTTCGTGTAGTCGACCGGTTCCAGTGTGCGCGGGCGAATGCGTTTCACATTCCACACGTGAAAAAATTCATGCGCCGCGATTGCCGCGGCAGCTTCCACCGAGGTGGCCGCAATTGCAGTCGAGTTTCGGTGTTCCATGCCTCCGCCGCCTTGGTCCTCGTACGGACCGATGTGAAAGAAAAATGTGTATCCGCGCGATGGCAAATCGAAAGGAGGCGGGCCGCCCATCAGCTTCAATTCATAGCGAGTGATCCGTTCGAGTGCCCCTTCCAACACTTCCTTCTTCCAGTCCGCCGCATCCACGATTACCCGGAACCGCGCGCCGGATTCCATGAATCGAAATTCATCGAACTCGCCCGCTTCCACGGGCGCATCCACCAGCGCGTCGTAACTCGCGGCGTCATACGCATTGGCAGCCCCGCCGCGCTCCAATTCCACCGCCGTTCGCCAACCCGCCGGAAGATCCTCAAACGTGACCGAGGTATCTTCAGCCCGCCGCGCCGGGACATACATCAGAATTTCGCCGAGATTCATGAAAGCGTGATGATCGTTGAGCTGAGAATTAAAAGGCCCGGAATCGTCCCATTGGATCGAATAGCGAATTTCAAAGCTATTGTGATCGCCGGGCTGGCATGGGCCAGCAAGCGAAATCCGCCAAGTATCCTTATCGAGCAGGCGCGTTTGGAGCGGCACCGCGGCTGACGCGGAGCAAGCTGCGCTGACCTCCCTTACCCGGTAGGAAAAATCACGCACTTGGTACAGCGCATTCCACGCAGGAAGCGCCGTCACGACTTCCTTGCCCTCCACTGGAATCGTCATTTCCACGTGAAAGAGGTGCTGATCGGGACTCCCGAGAGAAACGCGATACGAAATCGTCGCGCAAGCCGGTTGCGCGGCGATTCCGAAAAGCGTTGCCGCAACCAGGGCCCAGATTCGAAGCACGCGCTTCGCGCCGCTGGCATCAATCATCCTCGCGCACCAACCGGGGCCCGAAGTTTCTCCAGAAGTTTCGCCGTGAGGCCGTCGAATCCTCCATTCGACATGATCAAAACCAGGTCACCCGGCTTGGCTCCCGGCGCAATTCGATTAGCAATGTCATCTGCTGAGTCGCACGCCTCAGCTTTGTGTCCGCGGGCACGGATTAATTCACAAATTCCCTCGGGCGAAAGCCGCTCGCCTTCCACCAGCAATTGGGCGCGGTTCACCGGCCCGAAAAGCACGATGTCGGCGAGCGAAAGCGCCTCCGGCAAAGCTTCCTGAAAAATTTTTCGCCGCATCGTGTTGGAGCGCGGCTCGATAGCAACCCAGATCCGGCGGTTCGGCCACCGCATTCTCGCCGCTTCGAGTGTCAGGCGGATCGCCGTCGGGTGGTGCGCGAAATCTTCGACAACCAGCACTCCGGCCGCCTCGCCCTTGATCTCCATTCGTCGGCGCACGCTTTGGAACGTCGCAAGCGCCTGCGCAATCGCATCTCGATCAACACCTCGCCCGTGCGCCAAGGCGATCGCGGCAAGCGCATCCAGCACGTTGTGAGTGCCCGCTACGGGACAGCTCACCCGCGCCACTTCCTTTCCACGGAATATCGCGCGAAACCTTGTCGCGTTCTCATCCCAAACGATATCTCTGGCCTGCCAATCGCAGTCCGGCGCCAGCCCGAAAGTCTCCACCGGAGAGAACGCCTTGGCCGCCACTTCCTTCAATTCGCGGCTCCCTCCCCAGATTAGGATTCGCCCGCGCCGCGGAACCAGGTTCACCAGCCTCCGAAATTGCAGCGCGATCGCCGCCAGATCGGGATAAATATCTGCGTGGTCATATTCCAGCGACGTGAGAATCAGCTCGTCAGGGTGATAGTGCAGGAATTTTGGTCCCTTATCGAAGAAGGCCGTGTCGTATTCGTCCCCTTCAATGATGAATTCTTTTCCGCCTCCCAGACCGTAACTGCGGTCGCCAAAATTCGGGGCCACCCCGCCGATCAGAAAGTCGGGCTGCCGGCCCGCAGTCTGGAAAATCCACGCGAGCATCGCCGTCGTCGTCGTTTTTCCGTGCGTTCCAGCGACGACAATCGAGTCGTGCCCCGGCAAAAAGTGGTCCTCGATGATCCGCGGCATCGAGCAATACGGAATCTTCTCATCAAGTATTCGTTCCACCTCCGGATTGCCGCGCGAGATGGCATTGCCGATCACTGCAAGATCTGGCGCGGGCGCCAGATTTTCCGCGCGGTACCCTTCATTCCATGCAATGCCGAGCGAATCGAGCAGTGTCGATGCCGGAGGATACACATTCACGTCCGAGCCGCTTACGTGAAAGCCGCGCTCCTTTAGCATCCCTGCCACCGGAGCCATCGCCGATCCGGCAACGCCGAGCATATGGATGTGTTTCGCGGCTTGCTTTCCGAGGCCAGAATTCATTTGCTGCTCTCATTCATGGTCGTTGTCTCGTATTTCAGGCGATGCAAGCAGGCTCCAAAATACGCAGCGTCCCGCTCCCCGCGCTCGATAGCTCGGCCAACACCCCCAAAGGAATGGTCAACATCGGACGCGATGTGTGTCCGATCGGCGCGTTCCAAACGATCGGAATCCCGGAATCGCCCAGAACCCTCCGAACCGTGTCGCGTACGGTTTCATCGCCCGCAGGCCCTTCGCAATCCGGGAACTCGCCCAATACAATTCCTTCCACACCTCTCAACTTTCCCGCCTGCTTCATGTGCATCAGCGCCCTGTCAACCTGATACGGCTTCATCCCGCGATCTTCAAGCACTAAAATCGCGCCGTTTGTCTCGATTTCCCATGGCGTTCCGAGAGTTGTCTCAAGAAGAGTCAGGCAACCGCCAACTAGTATCCCGCGCGCCGTACCGTTGATCAGCGGCTCTCCCTGCAAATCGAGCGCCCAGCCCTCGCGGGTGGCGGTTAGAGCGCGCATCAGGCTCGCTTGGTCGTAACCATGTTCCGCTCCAGCGCCTTGATCGAAGTTCGACGCCACCATCGGGCCATAGAAGGTCACCCAATTTAACTTTTGCCAAAAAAACGCTTGAAGGGACGTGATATCGCTCGCTCCGAGAAAAATCTTCGGAGCCGCCGCAGTCACCGAACCCAAGCCTTCGATCAAATAATTCGAACCGTAGCCTCCGCGCGAACAGAAAATCGCTCGCGTGCCGGAGTCTTCCAGCGCACTCCGCAAAGCACGCAGGCGATTGGCGGCGGAGTCTGCAAAAAACGATCCCTCCCCACGCGCAACCGAGGCCTCCAGTTGCGGCCGGTAGCCCAGCCGCTTAAGTTCGTCGCAACCTTTTCTCAGGCGGTCTTCCTGCACCGGGCTGGCCAGCGAAAGCACGCGGACCGCGTCGCCCGGACGAAGTGCATGCGGCTTGTGCGACGGCTGCATATCGGCCAATCGAGAATAGGGAATTTCCGCGAAGGCGTCTACATCCAGAATGGACCCCAGCAGGTAAGAGTTACGAGCAGCGGAACTCAATTGATTGTAAACGTCAGAGTTTTGGAAAGGCCGCCTCCCGGCGCCGGCGTGTTTACCGCCACTTGCGAGGTGCCCTTGGCGGCAATATCCGCCGCGGGAATCACGGCGATAAGTTGCGAAGCGCTCAAGTAAGAGGTGGCCAGCGGGGTATTGTCCAATTCGACCACGGAACTCGCGGCGAATCCCGAACCCTTCACCAGTATTTGCAGATCCTCTCCTCCTGCGGAAGTTGACGAAGGCGTAATCGAGGAAAGATTCGGCGTCTCGTTGTTTGGACCCGCAATCGGAAAGTTGACGGATGGAGACGCGATCAGCAGCCCCGATGAGTTCACCGCAATGCTGGCTGAGCCGCTCGCGGCCACATCGGTGGCGTTGATTTGCGCGCTCACCTGTGTGGGGCTCATGAACGTTGTCGCGCGCACGCTTCCGTTCCATGTGACCACGTCACTCACCGTGAAGTTGTTGCCGTTCACGGTTAGGGTGAACGCCTTGTCGCCCGCATTCGCACTCGTGGGAGAAAACGAAGTAATCATCCGCCCGCCAGGTTGGGCGGCGACGATCGTGAAATCCAGGCCGTTTCGAGACGGGCCGCCGCCCGGAGGCGGATTCATCAGCGTGACGTTGCCAACGCCCGTCGCGGCGACATCCGACGCCAGAATCTGAACGGCCAGTTGATTGGTGCTTGCATTAAAGGTCGTCGAGCGAGGCGCGCCATTCCAGTAAGCAAATGTGACGCCCTTGGAGCTTGATACAAAGCCCGACCCTTTGATGAAAGCTGTGAAGCCATCGCTACCGGCCGTGATGTTCGAGGGAATAATGGATTGCGGAACGGGCGTGGCATTCGTCGCAGTGAGGCTGGAGCCTCCGCCGCAACCTCCCAGCGTCAGCAGCCCTGCCAGAGATGCAAACGCGGCCCACCGCAAGCCGTTCAAGAAAGCCTCCTCAAATTTCAAGCGGATATCGCGAGGCTGCCCGCCGCCGGCAGCCGGGAAAAACGGAGCGAGGAAACTCAGCACGCCCGGCAAACGACGCAAAGTGATAGCACCCCCGCAAGAGCCACGTCAACTCCGATTCAGGCGCCTCGCAAAGGGTTGGCCTTCGTATCCATCTCACTTTTTTGCAGCGGCCAGTTCGAAATTGATGTATTGCACGAGCGCGTTCTCATCGCCCCCTACCACGGGCCGTCCATTGATATAGACCGTGGGCGTGCTGTCCACGCCAAGCGCCACGCCCTCGGCATGGCTCGCATCGACCGCCTTCGCGGCTTCCGGTGATGCCAAGCACGCCTTGAACGTGTCGGCATTGAGCCCCGCGCCGGTGGCGAATTCCACCAGCTTGTCCCACACGTTCTCCGGCGAAAGCACGTCTTGATTATCAAAAATCGAGTCCTCGACTTTCCAGAAAGCCGCTGGAGATTGCTCGAAGGCGCAGCGCCCGCCGAGGGCGGCTGTTTGCGCCCAAGGATGAATATTCGTCAAAGGGAAGTCCTTGTACACGATTCGAATCTGCGGGTAGCGCGCTTCGACGGCCTTCATGGCTTCCCACAGAGCGCGGCAATGCGGGCACTCAAAATCGCTGAACTCGACCAGCGTCACCGAAGCATCAGCGGGTCCTTTCGTAGGGCTACCATCGACGTGAATCTTGGCGCGATTGGCCGCAAAGGGATCGGTGGCCATATCGAAGATTTCGCCGCGCAGCAGCGTCTTGCCGTCTTTGCTGACATAAACTTCGCCCGCTTCCTTGTGGCCTTCGAGGATCACTGAAACCGGAACCGTGTAGTACTCTGGCGATTTTGAAGCCGCCAAAGGGCCAAGGCTCACCTTCACGTCCGGCCCCCAGCCAAAAAGCACGCGCACAAATGCCTCTGTGGACTTGAGCAATTTTGCCTGCTCGGGCGAGGTGGAACCTGCCGCTGGCGTAGCCGCTGCCGATTGCCTGGCGCCGGGCCGCGCCATGCCTACTTGCGGCGATACGCAGACCACCAATACAGCCAGGATAATGGCTCGATATGACACGCGAATCACCTCCACGTCCAATCCTTCCCAAATTTAGATGAGGCGAACCAGCATAAAGAAAAATCCTCCGAAGAGCAAAAGCGTTTGAGGAACTGAATCCACATGCGGTCCCGGAATGCAGGTCATTGCGGCGGATGGGACGCGGACGCCTACAAAGAGTTTTCGTCTAGGTGAGTTTCAAGCTTCTTGTTGACAGCGGCGGGCTACCGTTTCATGGCCAGCGTAGGCCCCTTCGCACTTTGGAGTTGTGCGCGGACCTGCTGCAGCAGGCCCCACGTCTGCTGGAATTCGGGGATCTCCTCGCGCCTGCGATGCGAGCTTTTCAGCTCGTCATCTACGTGCGCGAGAATCATCTGATACGCGAGTGGCCGGTCGGAACCGGCCGCCAACACATTGCTGGGGCTCAGGCCAATCCTCACCCTCTCGCCGCCTTGCTCAACTTCCATCCAAAGCCCGCCGTGCTCGTCAACGGATGGCTTGCCCCTTTCATTTAGATCTTTGAACACATGATCCAGCGAACCGCGGTCTGGAATTAGGTTGTCTCGAATTGCTTCGCTGACGATGGAATCGAATTCTTCGCGATACGCAGCCCATTCTTTGTCCGTGCCTACGAAGCCCGCTCGTTCTTGCGCTTTCACCTCTTTGAGCTTCGCTGCGGCGATCTTGTCGTGATCCGATTCTGCAGTTTTCAGCTCATCCTCGGTCCAGGTTTCGCGGAAGGATGCGTGCTGCTCGAACTCGCGCTCGGGGTTGAAACGGCCCGTCAAAAGATACGATCCTGCCACGGCGGGCAAAGCGTGCCAGGCGAAGAAAGCCATCGGAACGAGCAGTTTCTTCGAGCGATAGAGCTGCTCCGTCCCGGACCGGCACTCGCTGCTGCGTTTGAGCGTGCCCGGCGATTGAGCGAAATGGACAACCCGATATTGGAGTTCCGGGTGCCGGTGCGCGTATCGCGCCAGAGTGCGCGCCACGGCCTTCGGGCTTGTCATTCCGAAATCATTTATGAAGTCGCGGTGAGTGGCATGCGGAAAATAGGTATTGATGATGTTCTTGCTGAAATCGGCGCAGTTGTGGCTGAGCCCGTTGAAATGATTCACGTTTGGAGCGGCATTGAATTGTTCGATCAGATCCAGATCCTGCTGCCTGGTGGTCTTGACGATAAAAATGTAGATGGTTCGTTCCGACGTGGCGCTCACCATTTCCCGCCATTCCGCTTTCTCACTGGTTTGGCAGGAGTGGCTCGCGCAGTAATCACGCAGCACTTTCTCGCGATATTCTGTTTCCAGCAGGTTTTTGATTTTTCCGGAGGCAAAAAGCGGCCGATTTTCCGGGTTCGCAACGCCGTAGAGATACACGTCCAGCGGCACAATATTCCATTCGAAGGATTGATCCTCTCCGAGCGAGGTGTAGTTGCTGACCACCGAACCGTGCTCGCCCGCACGGCAAAGCCGCATCTTGATCGGCGTTTCGGGGCAGATTCCGGAGAAATAGATCGCGCTGTGGCCGGAGCCGGTGACCCGCGCCACGCTGGTGTCCAGCGAATCGTTGAGGACTAGGCCGATGTCCGCCCGAGCCTTGGGGGAACTGCAAAGCAAGATGGACACTGCCAGGCCAATAAGAATTGGTCGGAGCACAACTCACCCTTTCCGTACGAATTTCGCTGGTCCATTGAGTGAAACGTATCCCTGCCGCCAGCGTCAAGCAGCAGTCACCGCTTTGGTTCCCTTTGCGGCACCTCAACCCGCCCTAATTTGTACTCGTAAAGTTAGATGCAACCTGTTGGCTTGGAGTCACTTGCGGGAACTTCAGGTGGCGCGGGCAGGGTGGCGGCAGCTCTAGGCGCGTTCGGCCCCTCGCAGACGATCCAGGGTGGCAAAAAACTCCGGGAAAGAGACTCCCACGCACTCCGCGTCGCGGATGGTGGTGTCGCCTTCGGCTCCGAGCGCCGCCACCGAGAGCGCCATGGCGATGCGGTGGTCCCCATGCGGATCGATTTTGGCCCCGCGCAGTTTTCCGGCGGTGCGTCCTTCAACACGCAGGCCGTCCGGAAATTCCTCCACGCGCGCGCCCATTTGCCGCAGCCCCCCGGCGAGCGCCGCGATGCGGTCGCTCTCCTTTACGCGCAATTCCGCGGCATCATGAATCTCGATTCCTTTCTCGGTGAACGGGCCAAGCGCGGCCAGCATCGGCAACTCGTCGATCATTTCCGCCACCTGATTGCCCGCCACTGTGCCGCCTTCAATCGGGGCGTGGCGCACCGAAACGTCGCCGGCAAGCTCGCCATCGCGGGATTGAATCGACGCCACGTGAACCGGCGCCCCAATTGAGATAAAAAAATCGAGCACGCGCGCCCGCGTAGGATTCAATCCCACGTTCCGCAGCATCAGCGATGACTCCGGCAGAACAAGCGCCGCGCCGATCAAAAACACCGCCGTCGAAAGATCGCCCGGCACGTTGAGTTTCCGCGCCGTCAGCTTGGGGCCGGGCTGAATTCGAGCAGTCCCGCGCACGCCGTCAATGGCCGCGATCGTTGCGCCGAATTCCCGCATCGCAAGCTCCGTATGATCGCGCGTGCAAACCGATTCGCGCACCGTCGTAGCGCCGTCCGCAAACAGTCCGGCCAGCAGAATCGCCGATTTCACTTGCGCGCTGGGAGTCGGCGGCGTGTAGTCGATTCCTCGCAAGTTTCCGCCGTGAATTTTGAGCGGCGCGCGGTCTCCCTCTCGGCCCTTGATTTCAGCGCCCATTTGCCGCAGCGGCTCGATCACGCGCCGCATCGGGCGCCGCCGTAGAGATTCGTCGCCAGTCAGCGTGGAAGCAAACGGCTGCCCGGCGAGCACGCCCGCCAGCATCCGCATCGTCGAGCCGGAATTCTCCGCGTCGAGCACGCGCGCCGGTTTACTAAGCCCGTGCAGCCCCTTGCCCTTGATACGCACCTGCGCATCTTTTTTCTCGATTTCAATTCCCAGTTGGCGGAGACATTCGAGCGTGCTGTGGCAATCGGCTGCCGAAGCGTAATTCGAAATTTCGCTTGCGCCCTCGGCCAGCCCCGCGAGAATCGCGTAGCGGTGCGAAATGGATTTATCGCCCGGCAGCTCCACAGCGCCGTCGATCGTCCCGCCCGGTGAAATCGTGCGTTTCCCCATCGCCAAATTCTAACACGCGCTCCGCCCTCGCTTCGGCGCCTCCGGTTCTTTTACCACGTCATTCCGAGCGAAGTGTCCCGCCGCTTTTGCCTTTGCGCGAAGCGCCGGGACACGCAGTCGAGGAATCTCTCTTCGATTTACGCGTGACGCGAATTTAGCCAAGGAAAGCGTCGCATCGCAATAACCGCATGCGCAATTTACACGCGGCGAAAAGCGCCCTCAGGATGGCCCAAAGCAAACACGTCAGGATGGATGAGATGCGCCAGCAGCGCAACTCCGTCGGCGAGCCGCGGCCCAGGACGCGAGAAGTACGCATTAGCATCGACAGCGAATAGCCGACCTTCGCGAATTGCAGGTAACCTTTCCGAGCCACGCGGCAGCGCCTCGATGCAAAGCTCGCCCGCCGCGCGCGCCAGGTTGTAGCCGCAAGGCATCACCACAATCACGTCGGGACGAGCCTCCATAATTTGCTCGCCGCTCACGCGAAATGACGGTTCGCGCATCCGCCCAAGCACGTCTTCGCCGCCAGCTTTGCCAACCATTTCCGGAATCCAGTGCCCGCCCACATAATAAGGATCGAGCCATTCGAGGCACACGACGCGCGGTCGTGACGCAGCTCGCGCGGCCCTATCCGCTATCGTTGCGACTCGCTCTTCCAGTTCAGCCGCGAGCGCATCCGCTTCCGCGCGGTGGCCGGTCGCTTCACCTACGCGACGCACATCGTCCCAAACTTCGCCCAGCGAACGCGGCGTGAGCGAAAGCACGCGCGGCGCCTTTGGAAACCGTGTGAGAGCTGTCGCAAGATCGTCCGGTGACGCCGCGCAAACGTGGCACAAATCCTGCGTGAGAATCAGATCAGGAGAGAGCGACGCCAGCAGTTCCGCGTCCACAGCGTAGATGCTTTCGCCGCGCCCAATAATTTCGCTCACTTGTCGATCGATCTCCGCAGGCGGCGCTTGCGGGTCGACGCGCGGCCGCAGCAACGATGGCTTCGTCGCTGCCTCCGCGGGAAAATCGCATTCGTGGCTGACGCCCAGAATCGAGTCGCCCAGCCCAATCGCATAAGCAATTTCTGTCGCGGACGGCAATAGCGAACAAATGCGCATCGGTTTCTCTGGGCGGGCGTTTTCGACTACCGCGCCGCGGTCAGTTTAGCAACTTCCGCAGTTCAGGCGATACGCTAACGAAACACGCGGCCGAGCCTCAATTGTGCCCCCGCAAGCCGCGTGCTATACAAATGAATATGCGCACGTCGCCTCGGAAGGTCCCGGCTGCACCAGTCTATGAGGGCTTTCGCTGCCCGCGGTCGCCGTTCTCGCCACACTTCGGATCATGACGCCTCCCGCCCGCCGCAAAAAAGATTCTCATGCGAGCAATAGCGCCACTTACTCGAACGCGTGGGTCAAACAAACGCTAAAGAGAATGACGCTGCGGGAAAAGCTAGGCCAGATGCTTATGGTGTCTTACTTCGGCGCCTTTCACCCCGCCGAAAGTCCCGCGTACAGAGAAATTCTCCACCAGGTCGAAGAAAATCGCGTAGGTGGCCTCATCATCATGCCGAGCCGCGGCCCACTCGGTCTGCGCCGCAGTCAGGTTTACCCGACCGCCGTCACGCTCAACGACCTTCAGCGCCGCGCCCAAATTCCGCTGCTCGTGGGTGCCGATTTCGAATCCGGCACGCGAATGCGTTTGGAAGAAGGCACATCGTTTCCCTCCGCCATGGCCATCGCAGCCACAGGTGATCCGAAATTCGCATACGAGGCGGGAAAATACACTGCGCTCGAGGCCCGCGCCGCCGGTGTCCACTGGATCTTCGCGCCGGACGCGGATCTAAACGACAATCCCGATAATCCCATCATCAACATTCGCTCCTTCGGCGAAGATCCGAAGAGCGTTTCGGCATACGTCACCCAATCCGTCCGCGGCATCGAAGAAAATGGCGCGCTGGCCACCGCCAAACATTTTCCGGGTCACGGCAATGTGAATGTGGATTCGCACCTGGCGCTCACCGTGGTCTCGGGAAGCCGCGAAAAACTTGAGAGCAACGAACTGATCCCATTTCGCGCCGCCATCCAAGCAAAAGTCAGCGCGATCATGCCCGGACACCTCGCCGTTCCCGCGTTCGAGCCGAACCCAGCCACTCCAGCAACGCTTTCGCGCAATATCCTCGCGGGTTTGCTGCGCGAGAAAATGAAATTCACGGGGCTGATTGTCACGGACGCGCTCGACATGGGCGGCGTCACGTCGATCGCCCCTCCCGGCGAGGCCGCCGTGCGCGCAGTCGAAGCCGGTGTGGACGTGCTCCTGCTGCCGCCGGTTTCCGATGCCGCCATCGCAGCGCTGGAAAATGCGGTGCGATCGGGACACATTCCCGAAAGCCGCATCGACGAATCCGTGCAAAGAATTCTCGCGGCCAAAGCGCGCCTCCGTCTCAATAAAAATCGTCTTGTAGATGTAGCGGAATTAAGCCGGAATTTCGCGCGCCCCGAATACGCCAGTCGCGCGCAAGAAATTGCCGATCGCGGCGTCACCCTCCTCCGCGATAGGCCGCACCTGCTGCCTCTCGATTCCACTAAGCCTCTCCGCGTGTTGCTCGTCGCGCTTTCAGCCGACCCCGATCGCTGCCCCGGCGAAACGATCGAACCGGAAATTCGTCCGCGCGTCGATTCGCTCGCGGTGCTGCGCGCGGATACGCACTTTTCTCCAGTGGGTGCCCTTCGCTTGCCGCCGCCCAGTAGCTACGACGTGGCTATCGCCGCTCTCTTTGTGCGCGTGGCCGACCGCAAAGGTCACGTCGCCTTTCCCGAAGATCAGCGCGCTTTTCTAAACGAATTGCTGGCGGCGGAAAAGCCGGTAGTTGTCGCCGCGTTTGGCAGTCCCTATTTGATTTCGCGATTTCCGCAAGCCAAAACGTGGGTCGCGCAATTTTCCACCAACGATGTATCCCAACGCGCTGTCGCACGAGCGATATTCGGCCAAGTGCCGATTGGCGGAAAGCTTCCGGTCACCGTTCCGGAAACAGCGCAGCGCGGCGATGGTCTTGTGGTGCCGGCCAACCCGATGCTGCTTCGCTCCGCCCCGTCCGAAATGTCGGCGCATCTGA
>DATDMO010000291.1:0-3151 GCA_036518755.1 Candidatus Acidiferrales bacterium
TTCGCCGTTTTTTGATTGGTGCAGCTTGGGTCCTGATCTTATTGCCGACCCAACGAGCCTGGTCGCAAAAGAATCTTCCGACAGTGCGCCTCGGCATCGAAGCGATATCGGGCACCAACAGTCACTATTACGTGACCAGCAAGCTGGGTCTGTTTCAGAAACACGGCGTCAATATGGAATTGATTGCGTTTCCAGGAGGAACGGTGGGACTTCAGGCTTTGCTTGCCGGCGACATTCAGTTCGCGACTGAGGACGGTTTGGCCGGACTGCAAGCCAATCTTCGCGGCGCTAATCTTCAGTTTTTAGCAGGGATGATCAACAGCTTCCCCTTTCTGATTCTCTCGAAGCCGGAGATCCGGGTCCCCGGCGATCTGCGTGGAAAGAAAATCGCCATCAGCCGCTATGGCTCTTCTTCCGACACGGCGGTGCGCGCCGTCCTGGAAAGATACAACCTGCGTCCGGACAAGGACGTTATTATCCTGCAGGGCGGAGGTCAGACGGAACGGTTTGCAGCACTTCGAGCGGGAGCCGTGGACGCCGCCATCGTCAGCCCGCCCCTTAATCTCGCGGGACGGGCCCTCGGTTTTAACGAGGTGATCGATCTTTCGGAAAGCGGAATTCCCTATGCGCATCAAGAGATTGTTGCGCAGAAAGATTTTATCGACCGCAATCCCGATCTCGTCATGAGAACGCTTCGCGGTCTGATCGAGGGCCAAGCCCAGTGGAAAGATAAGGCGAAAAAAGGCGTAATCATCGGGCTCGTGGCAAAGTATCTCAGACTGGATCCGGAAAAAAACCGAGATCAAATTGAAGAGACGTATCGTTATTACAGTAAGATTTTTTCTTCCAAGCCGTATGCCACCCTTGAAGGGGTGGAATTCACGGCTCAGATTTTAAAAAGAAATCTACCCGAGGCCAAGAACCTACAGGCGAAGGACTATGTCAACAATCGGTTTGTCGGACAGCTCGAAAAGGAAGGATTTCTAGCACGAGTGTACGGAGGCCGATGAGAACGACCCGACCGCTTTTTATTCAGCAAACAGAGGTAGACGGCGAAACGCGGGCCAATCCAAATTATTCTCTCTGTTGTATGCTAAACGAGTAAATTGATGTCCTGCGTGAACGCGTGTACTCTAAACCTAGCTTTAAGCGGAACGTTAACCGCAGAGGTATGAAGCTGCCGGCGCAACCAAACTCATGCCAGCAAGAATGAGAAAGGAGCCCAGATGCAAGCAACCATCATTGGACTGATGGCGCAGCGGACGCTCAGTCAGCCTGAGAAGAAGCTCAAGCTAACCGTCAATAGCCAGGAGCGCAGCGTGGTCGCCGCGGCCGATACGCCGCTGTTGTACGTGTTGCGCGACCAATTGGAATTGACCGGGCCGAGATTCGGATGCGGACTGGGGCAGTGCGGAGCATGCACCGTGCACCTGGATGGCGAGCCGATCCGCTCCTGCATCACGCCGGTGGGAAATGCCGTCGGGTACAAGATCACCACGCTCGAAGGTCTGGCGGCGACACACCCAGGCAATGGCTCGAATCTGCATCCCGTGCAGCAGGCCTGGATTGACGAGCAGGTGCCGCAGTGCGGGAGTTGCCAGAACGGATGGATCATGTACTCCGCGCATCTGCTGGCAACCGTTCGCAACCCGTCGGACAGCCAGATTCGTGAAGCGCTGAGGGGACTGAAATGCCGTTGCGGCTCTCAGGTGGGAATTCTCCGCGCCGTGCGGCGCGCTGCTGGATTGATGAAGGAGGCGTAATGGGAACAACGACTCAGAAAATGACTGATGAACAACAGCGCGGCGCTTTCACCCGTCGCCAGTTCCTGAAGGGCAGCGGCGTTCTCGTCGTTGGTTTTTCGACGGCCGCCATCGCCCGCTGGGAGAAACTCGCCGCGGCTGCGCAGGGACCGCTCCCTGATTATCCCGAATTTGATCTCGCGGCCGTGGATTCCTTCCTCGAGGTCCATGCCGACGGTTTCGTTGTCATCAAGATTGGCAAGATCAATAACGGGCAGGGCACACCTACCTCCTGGGTCATGATCGCCGCAGACGAACTCGATGTGCCGCTCAACCGCGTGCAGGTGCACTTCGGGGACACCGCCGCGACGCCGGACCAAGGCGGCACGGGCGGATCAAACGGCATTTCCTCGGTGTACAATCCGCTCCGGCAGGCTTGTGCGACGGCGCGAGAAGCGCTGCTCAAGATGGCCTCCGCCAAACTCGACGTTCCCGTGGAGAGCCTGACGGTGAAAGACGGCGTGGTCAGCGGATCAGGCGGCGCGAAGCCGGTGTCCTACGGCGAGTTGATTGGCGATCATCAGTTCAATCTCAAGTTTTCTAATACAGCGCCCGTTAAAAACCCGTCGCAATACAAGATCGTTGGCAAGACAACACCGCAGCGGCCGGAGATCGCCAAGATCGTCACAGCCAGCCTGGAGTTCACCCAGGACGTGCGTTTGCCGGGGATGCTGCACGCCCGCAGCGTGCGCCCCACAGTGGCCGGCGCCACGCTGGTCAGTGTCGACGGCTTCAATGGCGGCACGCCCCCCGGAGTGGTGAAAGTGCTCTCCAAGGGCAACTATGTCGCGGTCGTTGCGAAGACGGAATGGCAGGCAATCCAGGCGGCGCAAGCATTGAAGGTGACCTGGAAGAAACCGGCGGCGCCGTTGTTGCCCAACGGCTACGACGCGCTGTACGACTATCTCGCTAAGACTCCGCCACAAAATGTCTCGACGCCTCTCAAGGCCGAGAACATCGAAGCGGCGCTGGCTTCGGCCGCGCACACCATCACAGCAACCTATCAGTCCGCCTTCCAGTCGCACGCCTCCATGACACCCGGCTGTTGTGTGGCCGATGTGAAGGACGGCGGCGCGACCGTGTGGTTCGGTGGACAGAAGCCCTATCGCGTGAGGAATGCGATTGTAGACTTGCTGGGCATCCCGAAATCGAAGGTACGCGTCATCTTTTACCAGGGCGCGGGCGCTTATGGCACCAATGACACCGATGACGTCGCTGTGGAGGCCGCGTGGATCTCGCAGCAGGTCGGCCAGCCCGTCCGGTTGCAGTGGATGCGCGACGAAGGTATCGCGTGGGACCCGAAAGGGCCGCCGCATCTGACCACCATGCGCGCCGGAATCGACGCCAAT
>DATDMO010000292.1:0-4992 GCA_036518755.1 Candidatus Acidiferrales bacterium
CGCCCATGCCTCAGCAACTCCGAGTTGGGGCCTTGTGGCCGGGAACTTGACGAGTGTCCTCGCCTCCGGAACAACCGTCACGTTCACGACCTCGACTCCTCACGGGCTAGTCGCCAATGACACCGTTGACGGCAACGGCCGTGTGACGATCATCGGCGCAATTTCAAACTTCAACCTGAATGGCACTTATTACGTTAAGACCACTCCCACCCCTACCCAGTTCACAATACAAATCGCCAATGCGACAAACGCGAACTATACCTTTCCACCGATCCTGGCTTCTGGGTTTTCTCCGGCCAAGCCGGCACCGGATCAGGGATTTCCGACGTCGGGGGCGCCGATTCACTGATCAGTTTGGGTTCTTGGGGGGCGGATGGCCAGGGAGTGAACGTGCAGGCTGGCACATTCATGCATGAACTGGGACATTCGCTTGGCTTAACGCACGGCGGCTTCTACTACGATACGGCAGGCAGCTATATCCCAACAATCGAGCCCAACTGCAAACCCAACTACCAGAGCGTGATGAGCTATCTGTTCCAAGTTGACCTCCTGGACGATGGCGTCCTGGATTATTCTGAGCAGAAACTGGACTCGCTAAACGAAAATAGCCTGCCAGCCGGGCTGACACCGTCGCCGTCCTATTCCACGACGAAATGGTATCTACCCAGCGCAACATTTGGGGTCGGCACAGCAGCGACTCACCATTGTGACGGCTCACCGATATCCCCTAACGATCCAGATATGACGATGTATCGCGCCGAGGGTACTGCCAACCCCATCAATCCGGCGTGGGTGAGCGGCTCGGATACCAATTTCGACGGCGCGCTCAGCGCAAACTTGAGAGGCTACAACGATTGGACGAGCGTTGACCTGCGGCAAATCGGGGCCACGGCGAACGATACAGGGAGCCCTGGAGTCAACCACTTCGGGACCGGAGTCAACCACTTCGGCACTGGAGTCAACCACTTCGGCACTGGAGTCGCAGAAATTGATCGCCAGACGGCCAACTCTGTTACGCGTCCGCCGAGGAAACTAATGGCGAACGTTACCGGGCCGCCGAACGCCGTGCAGTTGAACTGGATGTCGCCAACCTTCGGGCAGATAGGCGCATACAAAATTTACCGGGGAGTGGACGCTCCGCCTGCGCCTCCCGCCTATGCTACGGTTTCGCTATTCCCGCCGCTCACCTTCACGGACAGAAATATCTCGTGTGGGCACACTTATACTTACGTCGTGAGTGCCGTCCTGGCAGGAACGAGTCAGGAAAGCGTGGCGTCGAACGCGGTCGCTGTGGCCAAGTGCGCTGTTGTAGGGCCGTAACCGCCCGTGCGTGACGCGCGAGAGAGGCAACTCAAGAACGGAACGTATCGGTTTCGATGGGCATGGTTGTTTCGCGCTTCAAAGTGTGGAGCTTGCTCTGCGGATGCTCATTTGCCGATGCGCCTGCGGATTTCAGCTAGGCGAGGATCTTCGCCAGCTTTGCCGCGAATGCTCAGGTACGTGCGATACGGCTCCGCGAACCCGGGACTCTTCAGCCCTTCGCGCACGCGTCCCTGGTAATAATAGACATCCGGAAAATAGCCAAAAGTCGGTGTGTTGTCTAAAAAGAGCTCCAGGGCTTCACCGCTTCTTCGAATACATCGGTCGAATTCCGAATCAGACTCAACAAAGAGTCCGGCTTCGAGGTAGGCCTGGCCCAGCTCAAAGCGGCTTATCCAAGTATCCAGAAGTTTGGTGGCGTCGGTCAGCGTGGCAATTGCCTGCCGGTTATCGCCGCGCTTCAAGGCAATCACTCCCTCGATTATCTTTGCATAGGACTGCGGCTCGGCCTGTAACTCGGAAGCCAGACCAGCAGCGAGTGTTTGCGCTTTGGAAATTTGACCGCTCTCGACAAAGGTCAGGGCCGCCAGCACCCGGACCGTGACGCTCTGGCTCGCTGCCAGAGCCTTCGCTGCGGTCGCCGCAGCCGGCACGCTCTGTCCGCGCAAGAGCTGTATGCGTGCGAGCGTAGCCAACTTACGGGCGGCGCTGTCAGAGTCCTTGGCGGCCAAATCAGCGGCCGCGCCCCGTTCAAGTATCCGCGCGGCATCGGCGTAACGGCCTTCATAGGTAGCCACGTCCGCCAAACCAGAAGCGGCCAGCGAGGCTCCTCCGGCATCCATCTTTTCGAGCTGGTGATAGGTTTCCGTAGCTTGATCCAGCTGGTCCTGTCCGAGTTGGGATTCGGCCAGAGCGAGATAGGCTCCGGAAGAGCGGTTGAGTCCCAGTGCGGTGCGGGCTTCCTGCTCGCCAGTTTTGAAATCACCCGCGTAGGAACTATTAAACGACAGGGTGACCCGCTGCAGTGCTCCTTGAGGAGTAATCTGGACGGCTTGGCGCGCCGCGTCAACGGCTTTGGGGAAATTGCGCAACTCCACGAAGCAACCGGAGAGATTGGCCTGTCCGACGTTGTCGGCCGGGTACTGCTTGACTAGCTCGCCGTATTCCTCGACACATTTCTGCCAATCACCCATCGTGAAGTAATAGTTGGCGCGCACCCGGTAGCGTTCGCGCTCGGTCATACGATCCACATGCTCCATAGCCAACTTCGCGTATTTTTCGGCATCCTGAGTCTTGCCGAGATTTGCGTATGCAGCGGACATGCTGCCATAGGCACGCGCAAAGTTTGGATCCAGGGCTATGGCTTTGGAATAGGACCGCAGGGCTTCTTCGGTGTTTCCCGCAAACAGCTGTTCCATTCCCATACCATACTCGTGCACTGCCTCGAGGTTGCTGGTGGTGAAACTTCCTTGCTCCGCCGCGACCTGAACCGACTCAGGCGTCGTGTCACCGAGCGCCTTGCGGATGGGGGCAGCGAGCTTGGGAACGTCAAGCAAAAGGTTGTCCTTGCTTGACGCGGCTTCATGGGTGCTGGCAATTGTTTTTCCGCTGACCGTGTCGATTGCCTGTACCGACAGTTCGTAGCCACTTCCGCGGTTGGTCAATGAGCCGGTCACAATTGCGCTGACCCCTTGGTTGACAGCAACCAGCCTCGCCGTTTGCTCATTGAGTTTGCCAGTCGAGTTGGGAAGTTTGGCGGCCAGTCGTCGAGCGGCGCCGCGGTTGTAGGCGTTGATGAAGCTGGCACCTTCCAGGGCGACGTTGAACATCGGCTCCAAGGTGTCGTCGAATATCGGGTCGCCGGTGCTGTTCGTGAAGTCCGCCACAAGAACGCTCAGCGGAGCGTGAGCTACAGCGGGCTTCGACGGTTTTTTCAGTTGATATGTAATCACGGCCACTGACAGCAAGGCGACGACAGCACCGATAGCGGCCGCGGAAAGTTTGACGTCGCGACGGCGAAGCGAACGCCGAGCCGAGCGCAGAGTCCGAATCCAGATGGGCGCGGCGGCGCCATTCCTCCACGCTTCCAGAACGTCATACATTTCGCGCGCCGTCTGAAAGCGGTCCTGTGGTTGGATTTCGAGACACTTTGCGACGATGTCACTCAAAGTCTGGGGAACGGCGGGATTGAGCTGGCGCACGGGGATCGCGGGTTCTTTGGTCCGCTTGAACATCGACGCCATCGCCGTCTCGGCCTGGTAGGGCAGCGTCCCCGTGAGAATTTCCTGGAAAATGACGCCCAATGTGAAAAGGTCAGAGCGCGCATCCACGTGCTCTCCGCGAACTTGTTCGGGGGACATGTATTCGGGCGTGCCGATAAGCGCTCCGGTCTGCGTCATTCCGCCAAACTCGAGCGAACGCGCAATACCAAAGTCCATCACTGAAGCGCGGCCCTGCTCGTCCAGCATGATGTTCTGCGGCTTCAAGTCGCGATGAACGACACCCTCGGTGTGGGCGGCGTCGAGCGCCAGGCAAACCTGCTGGATGATTTTCACCGCGTGATCGGGGGCCAGCTTCCCTTCTCGGGCGAGGATGGACTTGAGGTCATGGCCCTCGATGAACTCCATCGTGATGAACTTGACGCCATCCGCGTCGCCCAAATCGAAAATGCGGATTACATTGCGGTGGGTGACTTTTCGCGCCAGGATCAATTCCTGCTTGAAGCGCTGCAGGATTTCAGGTTGTCCAGCGAGTTCCGGACGGATTACTTTGAGCGCTACCAGGCGGTCAAGTTCACGATCGCGGGCCTTGTAGACCGCGCCCATGCCGCCTTGCCCCAGAATGTCTATGATTTCGTAGCGATTGCCGAGCAGCGACCCGGGTTTTATCGACGCAATCGAGGCGGCGGCCGAGCCGGACGCGGGAACAGACCACGCCGTCGGAATTGCCATGGAAGAAGGGGCCGAGCCGTCCAACGTTACGTCGTCTGTGCCCCCCGGAGGAGTAGGCATCGGGGCGCCAATCGTGGGCGCGCTACTCCCGTCAGGAGGGGTTAGTTCCGCCACAGCCGTTTCCGCAAATCCGCCAAGCGGCGACCGGCACTTTGAACAGTTCGTCGCCCCAAGCGGATTGCGCGTTCTGCAGTGAGGGCAATCCATAGCTGTAACCAACTATAGATACACGGGTTTCTTCAGAGTACGTGTTTCATTCTTTGAAATCAAGAGCCGTGGATGGGTGTTTTGACGCGACTCAATGGGCACTTCCGGGTTCTTCCAGGCAGGATAGCGGCGCCTCCGGGTACCGAACACGTCCCCGCAGTTGTAACAGAACTTTAACCTTCATTGCGCCTGAATTCCGATAGAATGCGCGCCACATGGCCTCAGAAAAAATGCGGATAATTCCTTCTCAGGGGGATCGTGACGGCCAGAAGATTCTGTCCCTGAAGGGCCCGCTCACGATTCAGACGACGTTCGATTTTCAAAATGCGGCGCGGGCCGAGACATCGCCCATTCTCATCATTGACCTCAGCGAAGTGCCCTTCGTGGACTCGGCGGGTCTCGGCGCGCTGGTGGGCGCCCTTGTAACCGCTCAAAAGGCAAATCGCGAAGTGGCGTTCGTGGGCGCAAACTCGCGAGTGAAAGCGCTGATGGACATGACCAAGGTCAGCTCGCT
>DATDMO010000293.1:0-6232 GCA_036518755.1 Candidatus Acidiferrales bacterium
GGGATTCCAGCAGATCATGGTGCAAAGACTGTGCAAAATACTGACGAAGTAATTTTCGCAATTGATTGAAAAGATTGGGGTGAGCGATGGGATTTGAACCCACGACCCTCGGTGCCACAGACCGATGCTCTACCAGCTGAGCTACGCTCACCGCCCGGGAAAATGATAGCACGTCGGTGAGCGCGGGACTACGGCTGGAAGGGAATTGGCCTACGAGTAAGACGATTTCGAGATTTGATCGAAAGGGCCGAAACGATTACTCAGCGTAGCGTTGGGAAGCCACTGCCGCGAACGTCAATGTGGGCCGAATTGGCGCAGTACGAGGGTACGAAAAAAATCTTTACACCGGGGGTCGGATTCGCGCAAGTAGCTGTTGGTGTAAAGAAAAATCGTCTACGGTGAATTCGATCCGAGGCCCGTTTTTGAGCCGCGCACGGAGGGGCGGGGGGCCTAGATTAGGTTTTGCGGCGAAAGGGAATCGGGGCGGAACGTTTCCGTGGCTCCGAGCACAGCTTCAGGTGGGCACGAGCTTCGCCAGCCCAGAGGCCGTTGGGAGCAAGGCGAAGGTAGAGCAGCCACTCCTCGCGAGCCAGATCGCGCTCTCCGCGTTTTTCATAGGCAAGCGCGAGGTTGAAATGAACGTCGGCGTGTGCGGGCATCGAGCCAGCGGCGCGGACCAAATGTTCGATAGCCTCGTCCATGTCTCCCCGCTCTTCCAGCACACATCCGAGGTTATACCGGGAAATTCCATTCAGTGGATCGAGCCGCACGGCGCAAGCAAATTCGGCGAGGGCCTCGTCGGACTGTCCCGTTTGATAGAGCGCCACGCCAAGATTGATATGCGCATCCACCCATCCGGGCGCAAGTTCGAGGACGTGGCGATAGTTCTCGATGGCCTGCGGCAGAAGATCAGGCCGTGTCTCGCAATCGAGCGCGGCCTGGAAGAGCTGTTCCGCGCTGGGACTCGCCATGGAATGGAGCTTCGAGGGTGAAGCCGAATCGAAAAGGAAAGCCCACTGCCGCTTGATGGGACTGAAGGGCCGGGCGGCGCCCGGAGGGATCACCAGCACGTCCCGGCCTTGATCAAGAAACTGAAATTCCTGCAGCGGCTGCTTGGATTCGCCGAACTGCTCCTCGATGAGCTTCACAGCGCGCCGGACACGAACCGCAGGAACGCGCCTTTCCGTCAAGCGCTGAAGAGTGCGCAAAGCCACCAGATCGCTAAAGCTGTAAAAGCGTTCTCCCCAGCGCGCCCGCGGACGCACCAGCCGAAGCCGCTCCCAATAGCGCAGGCGGCTCGGTTCGACGCCAAGCATGCGGCCTACTTCTCTGCGCGTATATCGCTGCGACAAGCCCGATCCCTTCCGCCGAGATACTTTTGCGATGATTATGCACCCATTGTCAACGGGTGTGGTGTGGAGGTTGGTGTAAAGACTGTGGAAAATCACCGGGCCGATTACTAACAGACCACACGGAGGTTCATGCGGATTGAACGGTCTCCGCCGCTTGCTAGACTTTGAAGGATAGTCGCCCCTCACGATGGCTCTCGAAAACATGGAACGGCTGTACCTGGAGCGCCAGGTGACGCTGGCGCGCGCGGTGATCGCGTCGCTGTCACTGGTTGCACTGCTGGAGACTTCGGCGGCTCCTGTGAGCCGGCTGTCGATCGTTGTACTGTCGTCCTATTTGGTGGTGGCGCTGGCAATTGCGCTGGCGGAACGTTTTCTGGGCGACACGCGGCTGAGGATTCCACTCGCCGCGGACTTCGTGGTGTTGGCCGCCTTTCTGTATTTGACTCCCTCAGTTTCGGCATTCTGGTTTCTCTCCCTCTTCACGGTGTTTGCGCTGGCGACCCGAGGAAAGATGGGCGCGCTGCTGGTGCTGGTGGGCGTCGCAACCGTGGCAATCATCGTACGCGTGGCCGTAGAGGAGCCGTTTCGTTGGCAGAGCATTGGGCATTGGGTGGTAATCGGGATAGGAATGCTGGTCTCCGGCCTGGGAATGGGATTTTTGGGCGCGCGCGAACAGCAGCACATCGCCCGGCAGCAGTTCCTGGAAAGAATCACAGGGCTGCTGCAATTCGAGCGCGGCTTGAATGAGTCGATTCGTAAGATGTTGGGCGAGCTGATGCTGGCTTTCAAGTGCGAACGAGCATGCCTGGCGATCCGAGATGATGAATTGGAGCGGCTCTTTATCTGGAAAGTAGGTTCGGACAATTCGGAGCCGGGCGGACCCGAAGCGCTTTCGCTGACGCGCTCGGATGTTTTCTTGCTCGACTCGCTGGAAGTTTCAATGTGCTGGAACAGTGCAAATGGCGGCAGAGGCCGAGCCTTTGGATGGGACCGCCGAAACGGCACCAGGTTTCGTGGTGTCGCATCGCCAGCGGAATCGACACGTACCGAGTTCGACGCGCGCTCATTGATGGCCGTCACAATCGAAGCGAGCGGACGTCCAGCGGGCCGCGTGCTGCTGGCGAACCCCATCGAATCGGGACGCCGGTTTTCCGGCGGGGACTTGCGCTGGCTGGAGCAAATTATCCGCCACATCGCCCCGCCGCTGGAGAACATCTTTCTGCTGAGGAGCTTGCGGGCCCGGGCGATCGAGTCCGAGCGGAGCCGCATCTCGCGCGATCTGCACGACGGGATACTCCAAACACTGCTCAGCTTAAAGATTCAGCTCGATGTCTTGCGGCGGAAGCTTCCGGAAAGGCCCGAACAAGCCTGCCAGGAGTTAGCGGGGTTACAGAAGACCGTGCACCAGGAAAGCGAGGAATTGCGCCGCATGGTGACCGATCTGCGCCCGTTACGCGTGGAAAGCGCGGACATGCGAGAGCTGATGCACGGTTTTGCCGAACGCTTCCGCAGCGAGCATGGCCTGGCCGTGGACCTGTTCATCGAAAGCCGCGATTTGCGCCTTCCGGATCGCGTGTGCCGGGAGTTATTTCAGATTTACCGTGAGGCACTTCATAACATAAAAAAGCATGCGAGCGCCAGCCACGTCGTGGTAAAACTAGAGCAAGACGAGGCGAAAGTCTTTCTCGTCGTGGACGACAACGGGCGGGGGTTCAGCTTTTCTGGACTCTATACCAGTGAGGAACTGGATCGGTTGCGTCTCGGGCCAATTTCGATCAAGGAACGGACCCGAGGAATGGGCGGTACTCTGACGGTGGAATCAAACCCTGGGCATGGGGCTCGTCTGACGGTCGAAATTCCATTGAATTAATATGTCGAAACCAAAACAGGCCATCCGAATCCTGGTTGCGGACGACCATGCAATCTTCCGCGATGGCCTGCGCAGACTCCTCGAGGTGACTGACGAAGTGCAGATCATCGGTGAGGCTTCGAATGGCGTCGAATGCACGAAAATGTTGCAGAAATTGAAGCCGGATATCCTGCTGCTCGATCTGAGGATGCCCGAAAAGGACGGCTTGGGGGTTCTGGAAGAGGTCAATTTTGATACTCTTCCCACCCGGGTGATCGTCCTAACGGCGGCCGAGGACGACCGCGACGTAGTGCGAGCGATGCGCCTGGGCGCGCGGGGAGTAGTCCTGAAGCAATCCGCGAGCGACCTGCTGCTGAAGAGTATTCGCAAAGTCTACGACGGCGAAATTTGGCTCGATAATCGCATGACCGCCGAAGTGATCGACGCTTTCAAGAAATCCTCCGAATCAGGCCAGCGGCGGGAAAAGCCTCTCTTGAGTGACCGCGAAAAGGAAATCGTACAACTGGTGGCACAGGGATTTCGCAACAGAGAAATCGGCGAGAAGCTTTTTATCAGTGAGCAGACGGTAAAAAATCACCTCCACAACATCTTCGATAAACTGGGCGTTTCCGACCGACTCGAACTGGCTCTATATGCCATCCATCATCGCCTGATTGATCAGGCCTAGCTGGGCGTACCTCCTGATATGGACATCTGATCTCTTTCTAGTGGACTTACCTACCCTGGTACTACCTATTGCCGCGACTTCGACACAGTACTTCTGTACCAACGGGAGCATGATGAATTGGCCCTCTTGCTCTATTGGCTGAAATTGAGCGCAAATCTATCCTGAACATGCGATTGGAAGACGTGAAGGAGTTCTTTGTGTCATTGAAAGAAAGGCGTATTTCGCGGCGGTTCCTGATGCGATTGCCGCTAACCGTCCGCTGGACGGATGAGAACGTGGTAGGAGAGGCCGCTACGGAATCGCGCGAGGTCAGCTCCCGAGGCTTGTATTTTCATTTGCCCAAGAGCCTCAAGAGTGGATCGCCCGTGGAGATCGTTATGACCCTTCCTCATGAGTTGACTCAGGCGGGGCCGGTACGGGTTCGGTGCCTGGGCCGGGTGTTGCGGAGCAGCCCCGAGCATTCGGGAGAAGTGGGTGTGGCTGCGGCCATCGAACGTTACGAATTCATGCGGAACGGAGAGCACGCCGCGTAAACAGTTTCTTACCCTGACCCTGCGGAGGGGTGAGAAGAGGCCGGGCGCTCGGGTCCCTCAGCCTAGCGCTCGGCCGTTTTAATTTTCGATAGGTTTTTGGCCCTCGCATGCGGATCCCTTCCGCAAAGCAAACTGCATCCCTAGCGGCCCGGGAGGGTTTGATTAAATGGAGTAAATTCACTGTTGACAAATGTCTATTAAATAGGTAGACTTAGTTATATTAGCAAAAGGAATGACGCGATGCACGTTTCTCAACGAGGACTCTACGCGCTGCAAGCTCTTACCGTGCTGGCACGGCGTCCGGACGAAATTGTCAAGATCAAAACCATCGCAGCCGAAGAGCATCTGCCAGAAAAGTTTTTGGAGGCCATTCTCTTGGAATTGAAACGTGCACGGATCGTAGTCAGCCTTCGCGGAGCCAACGGCGGCTACCAGTTGAAGCGCGCGCCACGGAAGATCTCGCTGGGCGAAGTGATCCGCAGGATCGATGGCCCGCTCGCGCCATACGAGGATTTTGAGTCTTTGCGCCGGCGCGTCAATACCGATCGGAAACACCGCCCTCTGTTTCAAGTTCTTCTGGACGTTCGAAACGCTACCGCAGGCATTCTGGATTACACCTTCCTTTCAGACCTCTGTTGTAGCAGTCGCAACTAAGTTCCCTCGCAGTCAGGCGTCACCAATAAACGATCTTATTGCCCCGCGCCGCCGATTCTTGCGCGGGCTGCAACGTCAGAAACTGGAGATTTCAATGCGAATGCGTTCGGCACCTAAACTGAAGCGAAGCTTCATAACGGTAATTTTCGCCGTTGCCATGGCCCCGTTGTCGTGGGGCGGCCCGCCCGGAGATGCGGCGCATTCATCGTTGGAACTGGAGCTGGAGCAGCTGAAGGCCAGCGTGCAGGCGGAGGCGCGGGCGGTGGCCGAGCATAGCCGGGAACTGGACGCCGAAAGAGCGGCGCTTCGCGAGGAGATGGAGCGAATCGCGGGATTGGAAGCGAAGCTCGGCATCGCGCCCGACGCCTCAACTAGCAGAGGAAATCAGACCTCCGCAGCGCTCGTCTCGATGCCAAAGGAGCAGCTGCCGGCCCAGACACAGACGCCGCAAGATCCTTCGAACCGCATTGGCAACCTGGAGGACAGGTTCAAGAATTTCGGTCCATTCTCCTTCAGTGGCGATTTTCGATTGCGGGACGAGACCTCCTTCGGCGGCCCCGCTAACGGTTCGCTAGATCGGAACAGGGAGCGTTTTCGCCTACGGTTCAATGTGGATGCCAAGTTGAATGACGATTTCAGCGGTGGTTTCTCATTGGCATCGGGCGACGTCAACGATCCGACGACCACGAACCAGACGATAACCGACTTCTACGCGCGCAAGCCCGTCGCTATCGACGAGGCTTTCATTCGTTACACGCCTCACCGATTCAAAGCCCTCACGCTGATTGGCGGCAAGTTTGGATACCCGTGGTACAACACCGAACTCACCTGGGACAAAGACCTCAATCCCGAAGGTCTGGCGCAGACCCTCTCATTCGAGCTGCATACTCCGGTCCTGAAGAAGGTCGCTTTCGTCGGTTTCGAGCTGCCGTTTGCCGAAGTGGCTGGCGTGTCGCTCAATACCGAGAACATCGTTCAGAGCATTACTTATGGCGGCCAGATCCAGACCACGTGGCAACTCGCTCCCTGGCTGAGGTTCGGCGCATTTTCGGGCTTCTATAATTTCCACAACGCCGACCCGATTGCGCTGGCTCTGGCGAAGGCGAATTCGAAGAACCCGCAAACGCCGTTTGTGGGGGCGCTCCCGCTTGGGACG
>DATDMO010000294.1:0-7150 GCA_036518755.1 Candidatus Acidiferrales bacterium
TGAAGCTGCTGAATAATCTGCTGTCGGCGACGGCGATGGCGATTACCACGGAAGCGGTGGTGATGGGAGTGAAGGCGGGGCTCGACCCGTCGCTGGTCATTGATGTGTTCAACGCAGGGACCGCGCGCAACAGTGCCACGCAGGACAAAATCAAGCAGCACGTGATCCCGCGGACGTTCGCATACGGCTTCGGACTCGGCCTGCTGAACAAGGACATTCGATTGTGCATGGCGGAAGCGGACGCGCTGGGCGTGCCGATGATTGTGGGGAGCGCGGTGCGACAGCTTTTGTCGATTGCCACGGCGAGCGAAGGGTTCGATGCGGACATGACGGAGATGGTCAAGCCGGTGGAGGAGTGGGCCGGAGTGCAAGTGGGGAAAGGCTGATCGGCTGAAGGATGGGGTGAGCAAGAAATCGAAGAGAGATTCCTCAACTGCGTGTCCCGGCGCTTCGCGCAGAACCAAAACGCGGGACACTCCGTTCGGAATGACGTTCGTCGGCTTCAGAATGGTGGGGAAATGGCTGATGCGTTGAGGGATGAGGCGAGTAGTTCCGGAAATCGAAGAGAGATTCCTCGACTGCGTGGCTGGACGTCCCGCAAGAGCGGGACGAGAGACAAAAACGTCCAGCCACTCCGCTCGGAATGACGTTGCAAACTTTTGGGGTGGCGGGAACATGGCGGCGCGTGGCTAGAGCGATGAATGACAGGTCGTGAAATCTAAACTGAAAGAGAGGATTTATATGGATCAGAAGACGTTTGAGCGGGGGCGGGCGATTCGAAGCTCGGTTTTAGGCAAGGAGTTTGTCGACAATGCGTTTCAAACGGCGGACGATTTCAACCGCCCTTTGCAGGAGCTGGTGACGGAGTATTGCTGGGGCGCGATTTGGGGGCGCGAAGAGCTTCCGAAAAAAACGCGCAGCATGCTCAACCTGGCGATGATCAGCGCATTGAACCGTCCTCATGAGTTGAAGGCGCACATCAAGGGCGCGCTGGTGAACGGCGTTTCGATGGTGGAAATACGGGAGGTGTTGCTACAAGTTGCGATTTACTGCGGGGTGCCGGCGGCGGTGGATTCCTTCCGAATCGCGCGGGAAGTGTTCGCGGAGCAAAAAGAGAAAGCGCCAAAGGCCTAGAGGGCCGAGGTGTCACATTGCCGATAGAACCGTTTGAGGTTTTCGCGATCCGGTACGCGCATTTGGGCGGGCGGCGTGCGGGAGAGAATTTCATACTGGCCGATCCGCACGAGTTTGCCTCGGACTTGGATTATTTCGTGTGGGTGCTGCGGCGCGGCGATTCGAGCTTCGTGATCGACACGGGATTCGGCAAAGAAGCAGCGGATCGCAGACGGCGCGAGTGGCTGCGCTCGCCTGTGGAGAGCTTGCGGCTGGTGGGCGTGAATCCCGATCAAGTGAGCGACGTGATCATCACGCACCTGCATTACGATCACGCCGGGAATTTGGATAAATTCCCTCGCGCACGGTTTCATCTGCAAGATCGCGACATGGCGTATGCAACCGGACGATGCATGTGCCACGAAAACCTGCGGGCGCCTTTCGACCTCGAAAACATGCTGGAAATGGTGAAGCACGTCTATTCGGATCGAGTGGAGTTCCACGACGGCGACGCAGAACTTGCGGCGGGACTGACGTTGCACCGCGTAGGCGGGCATTCCGCGGGATTACAAATTGCGCGGGTTTGGACGCGACGCGGGTGGGTGGTAATCGCGTCCGATGCGACACACCTTTACGCGAATTTCGAGCAGCGGCGGCCATTTCCGATCGTGTACAACGTGGCGGAAATGCTGGAGGGTTTCAAGATGCTCTACCGATTGGCCGATTCGCCGGAACACATCGTGCCGGGACACGATCCGCTGGTGATGAAATATTATCCGGCGGCGAAGGCGGAGCTCGAAGGCGTCGTGGTGCGGCTGGATGCGGCGCCGGCGCGCGGGTGACGGAGTGGGTAGCTCCGCCCACGCCCAAGAGAGATTCTTCGACTGCGTGGCTGGACGTCCCGCAAGAGCGGGACGATAGACAAAAGCGTCCAGCCACTGCGCTCAGAATGACGGCCGGTTTCGTAGGCGCTGAGGTTTTCAGGCCTGGTGGCGTTTGCGCCAGAATTCCTCGATTTGCTCCAGAGTGCGCCCCTTGGTTTCCGGTACGAGATAGTAGGAGAAAATCCAGGCACCGATGGCGAACACTCCGTACAGCCAAAAAGTGCGGCTCGCGCCCATCGCCTCAAGCAAGGTTAGGAAGGTGAGCGAAACCAGAAGATTCGAGCCCCAGTTGAAGGTGGCAGAAAGTCCTTCGGCGGAGCTGCGAACCGTGGTCGGATATATTTCTGCAATCAGCAGCCAGAAAATCGGACCAAGGCTGATGGCAAAGGACGCGACGTAAAGCATCATGCAAATGACGGCCACCGTAGCGAGCGAGCCGCCATGCATCGGCGCATGAAAAGCGTATCCCAGGGCGAATAACGTGACGATCATGCCGGCGATTCCGGTGAGGAGCAGAGGGCGGCGGCCGGCGCGGTCGATGAGCCACATGGAGACGATGGTCATCAGGACATTGACGACGCCGATTCCCGCGGTGGCCAAAATGGCGCCCGAAGCCGAAGGAATTCCGGCGGATTGAATGATGAGCGGCGCGTAGTAGATGACGGTGTTGATGCCGGTGATCTGCTGAAGGATTGCAAGGCCGATGCCGACGACAAGCGCGGCTCGCAGAGATGGATGAAGGAGATCGGAAAGGCGCCCGCGCTCTTCAGAATGCTGGATGCTTGCTTCAATGTCCTTCAGTTCGGCGTCGGCGCCTGCAGCAGTGCGAATACGTCCAAGGACCTTACGGGCCGCATCGCGATGCCCGTTTTTTACGAGCCAGCGCGGACTTTCCGGCAAAAGAATCATGCCAATGGCGAAGACTGCCGCGGGCACCACCGCCAGCCCAAGCATCCAGCGCCATCCCTGGATTGCGGCGAAGGCGTAATCGACAACGTACGCGAGGAGAATCCCGACGGTGATGGCGAGTTGAAAGATCGAGACTGTCCAGCCTCGGGCCGCAGGCGGAGAAACTTCAGAGATGTATACCGGCACGGTGCCTGAGGAAAGGCCGATTCCCAAACCGACGATGATGCGCCCGATAATCAGCACCGCCGGCGATGAGGCCGCGGCGCAAATGATCGCGCCGATCGCGAAGATCACAGCGGTGGCGATCAGCAGCTTGCGGCGTCCATATAGATCGGCGAGACGACCGCCGCCGAGAGCTCCGATGGCCGCGCCCACCAGGACGCCGCTGACAATCACCTCGAGCGCCTGGGTTGAAAGCGTGAAGTCCTTTTTCAGGAACAGTTCGGCGCCGGAAATCACGCCGGTGTCATAACCGAAAAGCAGGCCGCCGAGGCCCGCAAACGCAGCCGCGACGTAAACGAAACCGCCCGCACTGCCCGGCGGGGTGGAAACGGTGGTGGCGCTCATCAGTTTTATTCCTCCTTGAGTCGAGCAGCTAGCCCCGGGGATTCGTGCAATAGTTCAAGGAAAGTTCCATTGGTCCACCCAAATCCAATGACGTTTTGACGATAGCCAACGACTACATTCGTTTCGGCGGATTTCGAAACCACATTGTATTTTTCGCGGATGGTGTGTTCGCGGCGGAAATTCTTCAGAACTGTGGTGAGAAATTTGAAGCTGATGCGATCGGCATCGGCATTGAATTTGTAGCGCCGCAGACCTTCAACTGCGAGCAGGTGAATGGGCGCCCATCCGTAGGGATAATCCCACTGAGCACCGCTCTCATGCGTGCTCATCGCCAGTCCGCCGGGCTGCTCGAAAAGGCGGAGGTTGGACTCCACAGCGCGCGCTTGGTCATTAGAGGCGAGTCCCGCCCACAAAGGGTAGAACGTGGTGGCGTAATCATACGTCGACCGCATGCCGGTGGCGAAGTTGTAGTCGAAAAACATGCCTCGGCGCTGATCCCAGAAATATTTGATCATTTTTTCGCGCCGCTGCGCGGCTTTGTCGGCCCATTCGCGAGCTTCATCCGCGTGGCCGAGGAGTGTGCTGATTTGCTCGAGATCTTTTTCGGTTTTGAAGAGCAAGCTATTGAGGCCAACGGGCGCAAAGCGGTGAGTATCCGCACCGTACGGACCAAAACGGAAGCTTACGTCAAAGCCGGATTCGCGCATGCTGCGATCGCCCTTGTAGAAGTCGGCAGTCAGCTCGACACGGTCCTGATGGCAACCGGCATTTTGATTTTTTGCCGCGCCCGGAGGGCAAAACTCGATATTCAAGGCCGGCGGAAAGGCTGCACGTTGCGGCTGCTTGGCTCCGAGCAAGAGAAGATGCGGGCTTTTTTCGCCCTCATGCGTCAGGAAGAATTGCGCGACGCCGCGATAATAATTGGTGGGATCGTCCGCCATTTCTGGGACCGGGCCGTCGCCATTGTCAAAATAACGAGATAGACCGGTGTCTCCGGCCAAATGCGGCGGTTTGGTCCACTGGTCGTAATCCTCGACGGCAAATGGATACGCTCGCGCGAGCCATTGAAGATCCGGATGGCCGGCTGCGCGATCCGCATCATAGACGGCGAGAATCATGGAGCTGAGAAAAGGGGGCTGGGAGCGGCCGAGGTAGTAAGTGCGGTTGGCGTTGAGGATTCCGCCATAATGCCGAATCTCGTAAAAAAAGTTTTCAACCATTCCCTTGGCGAGAGCGCGATGATCGTCGCGAAGCAAACCGCGGATGATGAAATAACTGTCCCAGCCGTACATTTCGTTGAACCGGCCGCCGGGAACGACGTAGGGATTTTCAAGATAGAGGAGTCCGTGGGGCTGGATTTTACCGGCGTCCTCTTCGGAAAGATTGGGGGGCAGATGCTTCAATTGGAGATGGCAACGCTGCTGCGTTTGGGCTAAAGCGTGGGGAATGGAAACGTCGGCAGGCAGATACAGTGCGGGCATGCCTTGGGTTTTGACGTCCTGGTACGTGTTGCAGTCGGTGAGCGAGCGCTTCAGGCCAGTCCAATTCTCGGAAATGTAATGGAGAATATCGTCGAGCGATTGAAACGAATTAACAGAAGCCGCTGGCGGTGGAAGAACTGTGAAGGCGCGGTTTGCGGGAGTTGCCAGCAGCAGGATCGCCGCTGAAAGCAGAAGCGACAGAAAGCGAAAATGTCTGGATCCACCGGCCATAGGTTTCACTCGACTTCGCGTACTCGACCGCACTCAACGATAGACTGGACTGAGCTAAAGCGAAAGCAGCGCGTGGGGAGGCTGGGATGAACGCCCACGCGGCGAGCCTCACCGAAATTGGTACCCCGGTTTGAGTTCGCAGCGATATGACTTCGATTGGTCCTTTCCAACCCTCACGTTGCAATCGGCCCAGCTGAGCGTGGGAGATGGTCCCAATGGAAACACAATGTTCTGCCCGCTTTCTTCGGCCTCGAGGCTTGGGCCTTCGGCGCTGGCCGGAAGGGTGAAGTTCAGGGAATTGCCGAAAATGACCGGATAGCTTTCACGGACGATGTTGCTGATTTGGATTCGAAATACCTCCGCCTGAAGGAGGAAAGTGGTGGTGTCCGACCAATTGAGGATGGAGACGCTGATATATCGTCCTCCATGAGAAAAATTGTCCGAGACGATTCTCGTGAACGGGCATGGGCCCGCAATGCAGGAAAGCCTGGCGTCGTCATACGTGTTTCCCACGCCTGCGTCGAGCGAAGTGGAGGCGATGGCGCCCTTCCACCTGCCGTCCGGCGAACATGGCGGGCGGCCATTGCAGGGAACGTTGCCGGTATTTTCAACGCGAAACGTCTTAAGCCCGGTGCCTATGTTGTCCGAAGTGGTGGTTTCCGTTGAATAGCGAACGAACACGTTGGAGAGAGGAATCAGCGGGCGATCGGGAGGCGTGACGGACGCCTCCTGGTGGAGCGCGATCATGTGAATCACGTAGAGCTTATGATCCAGCGTAGTCGTCAGATCCAGGGGCTTGTAATCTTTGTGGCGGAATTGGAGGGTGATCGGTTGCCCGCGCTTGAGGCGAGGGCGCAGCGAAAGTTTGAAGTAGCCCGAAAAGTCGGATCGAACGCTGCCAAGAGCAAGATTGCCGGCCACGCTCACGTCCACATCCGTTATCGGAGATTGTTTTCGAGGGTCGGTATCTTCCTTGACGATGGCGCCCATCAGCGAAATGGGCTTGTTGATGCGATGGAGCACACCCCACGTGACGGCGCCAGCTGCGACCAGGATGGCCACAACAAGCATCACTACCCCGAATCTGATTTTGCCCGTCATATCCGACGCAGCCGCGCCATATGTTAGCAAAACCGGCGCGATGGATTCCAAGCAGCCGCCGGAATTCCCACAGTTAACGCGATCCAGCCGCTGTGCAGTTCTACCGCTCTACCACCCCGCTAAGAATCGCCGCAGGGCCGCGACGCACTCGTTCGCGCGGTCAACATAAATTTCGTGCCCGGCGCCATCGATTTGCACGATTTCCGACTGTGGTAGCGCCGCGGCGATGCTTTCTTGTTCTTCGATCGAGGTCGCGGCGCTTCGCGTGGGTGCGAGAATCAGCGCGGGCACTTTCACCTCGGGGAGCAGCGGCGTGATGTTCGTTGTCGAAATCACAATGCTGTAGCCGGCGAGTGAAGTTGCGGACGCTCTGCCGAATTGATGGATGGCCCACTCGATTTGCGCGGGATCGGAGCTTGGGAATGTCCCGGGCCGCGACAGCAGCTCTCGCGCCCAGCCCTCCGATCCCATTTCCAGCAGCGCTTTCTGCCACGACTCGCGGCCGAAGGAGAAGAGCTTTTGCGGCGCGGGACCAATTGTCGTCGGCGTGGCGCACAGCGTCAGCGACCGCAGCCGCGCGGGATGGGTCGCTGCGAATCCGACGGCGAGCATCCCACCCGTTGATTCGCCAAGCAGGTGGACATTCTCAAGCTGCAGCGCGTCGCAGAAAGCGCCGAGGTCGCGCACCAGATTCTCGAACGTCCATGGATAACTCGCGCCCGGATCACCCGAGCCACCGTGGCCGCGCAGATCGCGGCGGATCACGCGATAGTCGCCCGCGAGCATCGGCACCCAGCGCCGCCAGAACTGCGAGTTGCGTCCGAAGCCGTGCTGGATCAGGATCGTCTGCCGCGGCCGCCACGG
>DATDMO010000295.1:0-18117 GCA_036518755.1 Candidatus Acidiferrales bacterium
CTGGCAGTCGGGCGCGCATAGCAACGGCCGCACTAGGGGCGGGAACGGGTGGCGCGGATGTATTCGCGCAGCGTGGTGACGTTCGGGCCGTACGAACCAACGCGCCCCGCATCAACGGGCAAGCCGAGAAATTCAGCCTGCTCGATGCTGAGTCCCGCATCATCGAGTTCGGCGAGGCTATAGCCTTCCACCGGCACAAGGCGGTTGCGACGCGAGAGGTCCAGCGGTCGCGGCGGGCGCTGCATGCGCGACTTCTTCATCACGATATTGAAGAACTCGTCCCAATCTCGGCGGTTCCACATTGCGGCCTCTCTTCCCCAGTACGCCCTCAGTCACTGACTTGGATGCGGTTGCGGCGATTTGGGTAGCAAAAATTTTAGGACGATCGCGTCTCGGTCCGGGAACCGGAACGATGCGGATTCTAACTCTGCGCGGGGAGGAAAGTCGCGCACGAACCGAGCCTGTGGCCATTCGGTTATCGCATGTTACGCACACGTTACCTGTCGGTAGTCGGGTCGCCAGGTCTACGTGCGCCCCTCAGAGGGGGTTATCGTTGAGAGGGGAAACCGTGATTCAATAGCGGTCCGTGTTTCGACGCAAAGAGTTCCGGTTGAGGCTGCCGTCTCGAACGCTACTGCTCGGCGGGCGGACGCTGGTGATGGGCGTGTTGAACGTCACGCCAGACAGCTTTTCCGACGGCGGGCGGTACTTCAGCTTCCATACAGCGGTCGAGAGGGCGATCGAAATCGAGCGCGCCGGGGCGGATATTCTCGACGTTGGCGGCGAGTCCACAAGGCCCGGCTCGGAAGGCATTTCAGCCGACGAGGAATTGGGGCGCGTTGTGCCCGTGATCGAAAGGTTGCGCGGAAGTCTGAAGATTCCGATTTCTGTGGATACAAGCAAATCAGAAGTGGCCGAAGCGGCAGTGGAAGCCGGCGCCGAGATTCTGAATGATGTGACAGCCCTACGCGCCGGTCCCAAACTCGCCGAAATTGCGAGGAGAAAAAAGTTGCCGCTGATCCTGATGCACATGCGCGGGGATCCGCGCACAATGCAGAGGAAACCATTTGCGCGAAGCGTCCTGCGCGATGTGACCGCGGGCCTGCGTCGGGCGGTGGCGGTGGCGCGGCGAGCCGGAGTAGCAAAATCTCAAATTGTGCTCGATCCGGGGATCGGATTCGGCAAGAGCACCGCGCAGAATTACCAACTTCTTGCGAGATTGCCTGAACTCGCACGGCTGGGTTTTCCCCTGATGGTCGGCACGTCGCGCAAGGGCTTCATCGGCAAAACGCTCGGCGGGATTCCGGCGGCGGAGCGGGAATGGGGTACGGCGGCGAGTGTGACGGCTAGCATACTAGGCGGGGCACACATCGTGCGCGTCCACGATGTGCGCGAAATGGTGCAGGTGGCGCGTGTGGCGGACGCGGTGCTGAATCCAGATTCGACTCGCGTGGATGGAGTGAAATGAGCGGCGACGCGTCCGCGGTCATCACCGCCGAGCAGCGGGCTAATTCGCGCAATGCGCTGATCGCAGGATTTCTCGGCTGGACGCTGGATGCCTTCGACTATTTCATCCTGGTCTACGTTGTAAGCCAGGTAGCGGCGGATTTTCACCGCTCGATCGCGGAGGTTTCATTCGCGCTGACGGCCAGCCTGCTGACACGACCCATCGGCGCAATTCTCTTCGGCTTGCTGGCGGACCGCTACGGCCGGCGTCTCCCGCTGATGATCGATGTGCTGTTCTACTCGATCATCGAAATTCTTTCCGGCTTCGCGCCGTCGTATCAAATCTTCGTAATTTTGCGGCTGCTTTACGGAATCGGGATGGGCGGGGAGTGGGGCGTGGGTGCGTCCCTGGTGATGGAAGCCGTACCGGTGAAATGGCGAGGAATGCTTTCCGGAATTCTGCAAGAGGGGTACGCGCTAGGCAATTTGCTGGCGGCGGTGGCGTTCTGGACGATTTTTCCGCATTGGGGCTGGCGAGCGATGTTCTTCCTCGGGGGGCTGCCCGCGCTGCTGACGCTATTTATTCGCGCGAAGGTGAAGGAGAGCGAAGCCTGGAAGGCGGTGGCTGTCGCGCGGACCAGCTGGCACGCCTATTTCCGGCTGGTGCAGGCGAACTGGAAGAGGCTCGCCTACCTGATTCTGTCCGTGGCCATGCTGACTTTCATTTCGCACGGGACTCAGGACCTATATCCCACTTTCTTGCAGCGCCAACGGCACTTTGACACGCGCACTACCGCGATCATCAGCGTGATTTCGATGGTAGGAGCAATCGTCGGGGGGATCGCGGTAGGACGGTTTTCCGACCGGTACGGGCGTCGGCGCGCCATGGTCATCTCCATGCTGCTGGCGATTATTCTGATACCGCTGTGGGTGTTTGTGCCAACGGCCGCGCTGACAGCGGCGGGGGCATTCGCGATGCAGTTCATGGTGCAGGGCGCCTGGGGAATCGTTCCGGCGCATCTCAACGAGCTTTCGCCCGGAGCCTTGCGCGGATTTTTCCCCGGGCTGGCCTACCAGACCGGCGTGCTCATCGCGGCGGGCGCGCCCACGATCGAAGCGTTGATGAGCCGTCATCTGGGCTACGGCCAGGCAATGGGATTATTTGCGCTTACGGTGTGCGCGATTGGAGCAGTCGTGATTGCCTGTGGACCAGAAGCGCACCGCGTCCCGTTTGAAGTTACGAGTTCTGTCCCAGCGGAAGAAAATATTGCGTCCCCTTGACGGGCTGGCGTAGGCGGCGCAGGAGTCCCTGTAGATCTTGGTTGCGCTCGACGAAGTCGATTTCGGTGGTGTCCACGACGAGCAGATTCGAAGCGGAATAACGAAAGAAGAAGTGCGAGTATGCGTTGGCGACAGCTTCCAAATATTCCCGGGAAATATCTGTTTCCGCAGGATCACCCTTCTTGGAGACGCGCTTTTGCAGGACGTCTGGCTTGGCGTGAAGATAGATCACTAGGTCGGGAGGCAGAATCGAGCGAGCCAGCATGTCGAAGTATTTTTCGTAGAGCTTGAGTTCTTCGTTATCGAGATTCATGTAGGCGAAGATCTTGTCCTTCTCGAAAAGAAAATCGCTGACGGTTGGAGCGGCATCGTCATGCAGTTGCGCCTCAGAGAGCAGACGGTGGCGCTCGTAAAGGAAATACATCTGGGCGCGGAAGGCCGCGCCGGCCTTCTCGTCGTAAAAGTCGGCGAGAAAGGGATTGTCCTCGCAATCGAAAACGCGCCGCGCGTGAAGTTGCTCGGCCAGGGCCTTCGCGAGCGTGGACTTGCCCACGCGAATCGGCCCCTCGATGACAATGTGGCGCGGAGCGCGAAACGAGGGCTGGTTGAGCGAAAGCTGGTCCGCCATGGCGCGCGCATTATAGCAAACCAAGCTGGACGAACATGTGTCTCGGTCGCGTGAGAGGTCTCGACTACCAACTTGTTGCAATGACGGCGACGATTCGGGCGAGAGCGTCCACGTCCCGCGTGTCGATCACTTCCGCCGGTGAATGGGAGTAGCGGAGCGGCCAGCCGAGCGGAATATCCACCGACCCGTACGGAACGAACGCGGAGCCGTCGTTGCCGCCTCCCGTGACACCCAATTGCACTGGAATCCGATTGGCCCGTGCCAAATGAAGCAGGCGATCGACAAGAGGAGAAGGCGCAATATTCGAGTTATCAACCGCCCGAATGGCGAACCCTCTTCCGATCTGCGCATCGGCGAAGCGTTTTGATTCCAGCGGCGAATCCGAGCTCACCAGAGTGTCGACGGCAAAGACGTAATCCGGCTCACGACCTTCCGCAGCGAGGCGTCTTGCAAGCGCGGCGGCGCCGTCAAGGCCCAATTCCTCGCCCGTGGACCACACAAAGGTGACGTCGCGATCCTTCAGCGGACCACCGAGCGACCACACCGCGGAGATCAACGCGGTATCGCCGACGCGATCATCGAAGCTGCGAGCGTTTGCTCGTGTGCCCAACAACGAATGATATTCCTTGGGAATGGTGATCGAATCACCGACCTTCACTCCGAGCTTGGCCGCTTCTTCCGGAGTGCGCGCGCCTACATCAACGCGAATTGGATTCCCGGAGTCATTGGGCCACTCGAAGGTGGCTTCGTCCCAACCGTTCGGCAGTTCGATGACGGCGGGAAGATCGCGGGTGGATGTGTGCACCAGTGCAGGATGGCCTTGATAAAAACTCAGGATCATCCCGCCGAGAGGCTCGGCCTCGAGCCTGCCGTCATTGGAGATCGATTTGACCTCGAAGCCGATCTCGTCCATGTGCGCGATCACGAGAATCTTAGGTGTTTTGGCAGCGGGCGGAGCGTGGCCGAGATACAAAATCAGATTTCCGGCGTCATCTGTCTCGGGTTTGGCCCACTTCGGTAGAAGGCTCTTTACCATTTCGCGGACGGGTCCTTCGTGTTTGCTCGCCCCATAGGTGGTTGTCAGGCGGTTCAGCAGTTCCACGGTTGAAGGCGGGCCCAAGATCGCCCCGCGGCCGCCTGTGATCCCATCGCCGACGCTTGAGGTCGGCAGCGCCGCTTTCCCCTGGGCATACAGCTGGAGGAGGCGCTCGAGAGCGTCCATGTCTTCCGCGTTAACGATTTCTGCGGGCGTATCGGACCAGTCCGTGGCAATCGCAAGATGCGCCCACCTTGCCGGCAAGTCGGGCAGCGGAAGATAGCTGGAAGGGATTAACCCGGCCGAATAGTCGGTGGCTACCGGCACATTATTGGCTGCGGCAAGCTGCTTGAGTTGTGCAGGGAGGCCGGAGAGTTCGCCGTTGGTTTCCGCAAGGCCGAGCAGGACGCCGCTGCCCGGCTCGCGGCGTGGCGCTCGATGCAGGCCTTTCATCCCGGGAACCGCGCCCCCCGGTGCCAGCCGCCCCACGTAGATCATTTCGTCGGGCCGAGTAGCTCGCAGAACGCGCTGCAATCCGCGGGCGCCGGCCCATTGCTGGGTGACAAGTGCGATTGTCAGCGTGCCCTTGATGTTCGTTGGATCGATTTCGTGAATCAGTTCAACCAGCGCGGTGGCGCCGAATTTATCGCCGGCGGAAGCGCCGGCCATCTCGTTACCGCCCAAGGCTTCCAAATGGCGGTCGATCACCACGGGGCTGAGAATATCCACTCCCGCCTTGCGCGCCTCGGCGGCCGAACTCGCGCCTATATCAACGTACATATTGTCGATATCGCTCGATTTGGGCGGATTCGCGCGGCCGGGCTGCAAATGGATCGAGAGACCGGCGACGACGCCGTCAATCCATTTGCCGTCCGCTACGCCCACCTTTACCGGCTGCGCCGAATACAACTCGTTGAAAATTGGAGGCAGCCCGGACTGCGGCAATCTTTGCAAACGCAGATAACCATCATCCGTGATCCCGCTGACCACGAAACCCGGCTCGTCAATCGGGGTTACGATCAGGCGATGGGGCGCGCCGCTCCCGACGGTAACGATGACGTCGCTCAAGTTGTCCGTGACTGGATGAAAGGAGGCAATCTGAGATCGGATTCGTCCGGCAAGCTGGTTTTCATATCCCGGGACCGCGGGAGTACCCACGAAATCGCGGAGAATTTTGGGCCACGTGCCGGATTCGCTTTGCGGTTGCGACGTTTTCGTTGTGCTCTGGCCGCTGGCGCGGAGGGGGCAGAAAATCGAAAACAGCAATAGAAAGAGGGCAATCCCGAGAAACCCAGAACTTGGCGCGTTAGGCACTTCGGTCAGGCGAAGGAGAGCACGGGCCCGCGTTCCTTGTTTAGAATCAACTGTAGCCGAGTCTGTTCGGCATCGCGTGGTCACCGGCTGCACGCGCGGGTTGGAAACCATTGTCAATGTTGGGCCTGAACGCATTCCGTTTCCTTGGAAGCAATACGAAGAATTGACATGAAACCATGAAGCGGAAAAAATATTAACAACAAAATGCTATGAGCACACCAGCCATTGAAATTATCGGTCTAACGAAGGACTATCCGGTCGGTTTCTGGCGCAAGCGGATGCGCCGGTCCCTCGATAACCTTACTCTCAGCGTAGAAGAGGGCGAGATTTTCGGCTTTCTAGGACCGAACGGCGCGGGCAAGACCACCACGCTCAAGCTTCTGATGGGACTGATCTTCCCGACGGCTGGGACGGCGCGTATTCGCGGTTGTTCAATTGACGATGTACGCATGCACCGGGACATCGGCTACCTCCCGGAACAACCCTACTTTTACGACTACCTCACCGCGCGCGAGCTTTTGGATTACTATGCACGATTTTCAAATTACAGCGCGGCCGAGCGCCGCGAACGCGTCGAGCGGTTTCTCGACCGCGTTGGACTCGCGTCCGCTGGCAACGTACAGCTTCGGAAGTATTCCAAAGGCATGCTTCAAAGGGCTGGAATTGCTCAGGCCATCCTGCACGATCCCAAGGTGATTTTCCTCGATGAGCCCATGTCGGGGCTCGACCCCGTGGGCCGCCGCGAGGTGCGGGATGTCATTGTCGATCTGAAGAAACAGGGGCGGACCGTCTTCTTTTCGACTCATATCCTTTCCGACGCTGAAATGCTCTGCGATCGCGTGGGAGTGCTGTCGGGTGGGAAGTTGCAGGGAGTTGGCGCGCCGGCACACATCGTGTCGATTGAAGTGTCCGCCATGGAAGTCATTTTTGAGGAGCGGGAGAATCGGCCGCTGCCCCGCGAGCTCGTGGAAAGAGCATCGGTGATCGGCGGACGCTACCGCCTGGAAGTCGCGGAGGCGGGGCTCTATCCGGTGCTTGCACAACTCGAGAGTTGCGATGCACGGATACTTTCCGTCTCACCCGTGCGGCCGACGCTGGAGGACTATTTCCTGCGGCTGGTCGCCCGTGAAGAAACTTCCGCTCAGGAAGTGGAGATTAATTCCCGATGAGTGCGACTACGGGACCGGTAGCAATCAACACCTTTCGCGAGGCGGTACGCGACCGGGTGCTTTACAACCTGATATTTTTTGCGTTGGTGATGATCGGCGCCGCCATCCTGGTCGGCCAGATATCGATTGGCATCGAGCGTCTGGTGATCGTGAATCTCGGGCTTTCGGCGATTTCGTTATTCGGCCTGGTGATGGCCATTTTTATTGGCGTCGGGCTCGTATCGAAGGAAATCGAGAAGCGCACCCTCCATAGTTTGCTGGCAAAGCCCATCCGCCGTTGGGAATTCCTGGTGGGCAAATATGCGGGTTTGGTGCTGACCCTGACCGTAAATACCGCCTTCATGACCCTGGGCCTGGCAGGCGCCCTTTTTTACGTGGGACGGCCATTGGTGCGGTCCGATGTCTCCATCTTGATCGCGATTTATTTCATACTGCTCGCCTTGGCTCTCGTAACCGCGCTGGCTCTCTTTTTCTCGTGTTTCTCAAGCCCTATGCTTTCCACGCTCTTTACGCTGGCGATCTACATCACCGGGATATTTGCCAAGGACATCCGAGATTTCGGCGACCTCACGCATAGCCCTTTTGTGAAGGCGTTCACGAGGGTCGTCTATTACTTGGTCCCAAATTTTCACAATTTCAACGCCATCGCGGCGGCGGCGTATGGCGAGCGCATCTCATTTGCCCTGGTAGTGCAAAACACTCTGTATACCGCGTGTTACGTGACCCTGCTCTTGCTGGCGTCGTCCGCTATTTTTTCGAATCGCGACCTAAAATGAGCCATCCGAAGCAAAGCTTAAGATGGATCGCGGCGGCGTGCGTGCCGCTGCTATTCGTTTGCGTGGCGGCGCTACAAGCCGAAATCGATGCGCGAACGCGCACGGCCGCGCAAGAGAAGGACGAATTGCTTCTCTCGTCGCCCTCCGCCGTGCGAAAGATCAGTCTGGGATACGACGCGCTGCTGGCGGATCTCTATTGGACTCGGGCCGTTCAGTATTACGGCAGCCGCGTAGGAACGGACCACCCGAATTTCGAGTTGCTCTGGCCTCTCCTCAATATTTCGACCACGCTCGATCCCAAGCTCGTGATTGCTTATCATTTCGGCGCCATTTTCCTTTCGGAAACCGGGAAAGGCGGAGCGGGACGCACCGATTTGGCGATCAAGCTCGTAAGACGCGGCATCGCCGCGAATCCGAACCAGTGGGCACTCGGCTCCGACCTCGGGTTCCTCTATTACTGGCGGATGAGGGACTACCCAAATTCCGCGGCGGCGTATCTGGAGGCCAGCAAAATACCCAACGCACCGCTTTGGCTAAAGATGATGGCTGCCCGTGTGGCTCAAAAGGGTGGATCGCTCGAGACGTCGCGCATGATCTGGTCGCAGTTGTACGAATCCACGCAGAATCGTCTGGTTAGGAAGAGGGCCGAGGAAATGTTGCGTGGGCTAAAGGCGCAAGCAGACGAAACGCAGCTCAACGAATTGGCAAGCGAATATCGGAAGCGATTCGGACGTTTCCCCTCGTCAGCGGCGGAATTGCGCGATGCGGGCCTTCTTCGCGGCATCCCGACCGATCCAGACGGATTCCCTTACACTTTTGGGCCTGATGGAAAGTCCGAGCTTGATCCGCAGAGTTCCGTGGTGATCCCGCCGGAGATAAAAGGGCCGCCTACGCCAGTGAAATAGGGGCACCTTTGGGCACCTTCGAAACCACCTCTGCGTCAATGTGCGTACAATGTATGTTTACAACCGGTTCTTCGGCGCCGGAATCCCACCCAACAGGCACCCGATGACTTCGAAACCCGTGGGAATCTCGTCTCCGATATTGAGCATGGTGCTGGCGGGGATAACCCTCGTAGCGGTGTGGCTGCCGGTTGCGAACTCGATCGCTGGAAAAAGGCCAGTTTCCGCCACGGCGCCTCAGCTGCAAGGGCAGCCACCCTCCGCAGCCGAAATGAGCGCCCGGACTGAAAAACTGCTGGCGAATCAGCATGCAGACGACGAGGCTCTGGAACTCTATCAGCGCGTCGAGCGCCACATCGATCGCAGCGGCGATGCTCCCTATCGCATCATCGACGACAAAACGTATCGAGTTGTGCCCACTGGCGCAGGAACGCAGAAGATTCTGCTGCGCGATGGGGATAAACCGGTGGATGCGGCGACTTACAACCGGGGGATGCGTGTTCTTGCGGAGGTGTTGCGCGCGATGGCCGATCCAAATGACCCGAAAGCCAGGGCGGCATTGGCCAAACGGCAAAAACGCGCGCGCGATCGCGCGGAATTCGTCGATGCAATGAAAGAAGCGTTCTTATCGAAATGGCTTAGCGTTGATACGAGGAATGGCCGTCAATGTGACGTTGTCGAACTCGATCCCAACCCGAACTTCCACCCACACTCGATGTTTCAGAACGCCCTCAGCCATGTGACGGCGAAGATCTGGGTGGACCGCGAAAGCAATCAACTCGTTTGGGGGGAGGCTCATGTGATGAGCGACATTTCAATCGGCGGCGGCATCCTCGGAAAGGTCTATCGCGGCAGCCGAATTTCGATGGAACAGGAGGAGGTCGCACCCGGCATCTGGCTGCCGACGCACTATCGATACGATTTCACGGGAAGAAAATTCTTATTCGCATTTCAGGAACACGAAACCATCGACGTGAGCCATTATCACCGAATAGGGTCTCCCAAGGAGGCTCTCGCCCTTGTAGAAGCGGAGTTGGCAGGTGGGAAAACCTACATGGACGATCCGTAACTGCCCATCGCGGTTTAGGGGACGAAACGCGCAGTTTCTTCCTCCTTCTCCATCCGTCCGATAAGCCTACGGGGATTATCGCTATCGCGCGGCGGCTGCGCGTTCTTCCTTCTCGATGGGAGCGCCGACAAGATTGCCCCATTCGGTCCACGACCCGTCGTAGTTCTTCACATTGTCGTAGCCCAGAAGATATTTCAGCACAAACCAGGTGTGCGAACTGCGCTCCCCGATTCGGCAGTAGGCGATCACTTCGCCGCCGGCCGTTACTCCCTTGCTTTGATAGAGCTGCTTCAACTGATCGGCGGATTTGAACGTTCCGTCTTCATTGGCGGCTTGCGACCAAGGGACATTCGCCGCCGTCGGGATATGCCCCGCCCGCTGCGCGGTTTCGTTCATCCCTGGCGGTGCAATGATTTTGCCGGTGAATTCGTCGGGTGAGCGGACGTCCACCAGATGCCCGGCGCCTTTCTTTTCGATCAAAGAAAAAATGTGCTCCTTGCGGGCGCGTAGGGATTCGTCGGGACCCGTGGCCCGATAGGTTGTGGGTGTTACTTTTGCGGCCTCATTGGTCAGCGGGCGCTTCTCCGCGATCCACTTCTTGCGGCCGCCATTCATCAGCCGCACGTCTTTGTGCCCATAATATTTCAGCTGCCAGAAGGCGTAGGCCGCGAACCAATTGTTGTTGTCTCCGTAGAGGATGATGGTCGTATCGTTTGACACTCCCGACTCGCCAAGAAGATTCTCCAGCGTGGGCTTATCGACTAGATCGCGCCGGATATTGTCCTGCAGTTGTGTCTGCCAATTCCAGCCAACCGCTCCCGCGACGTGGCCTTGATCGTAGGCGCTCGTGTCCACGTCCACTTCGATCAGTCTGATCTTTGAGTTCGGGCTGCGGCTGCTGGACTGTTCCGCGACCCACTGCGTCGAAACCAAGACTTCAGGATGCGCATATTCAGCCATTGGTACCTCCTCAATGTTCTCGTCCGCGCGGGATTAGTCGCCTAGAGAAAACCATCGCCGGCTCATTCCCGGCGGTGGGTGGAAAAACACGGCTGGAGCCGTTGCGTGGTCAGCCTTCCCGCAGGGGATGCGCGAATTCGCGCGTCCAAAAACAGCAGCGAAACCGTTCTGGATGGTACGCCTTCATGAGCGGAGAATACACCTGAATCGTCGGGGCGACAACGGCGCTAGCGCTCGGTCAATGGCCGCAAACGGGGGCCCGCCTGCTAGCCTGCGACGCGGGCTTTCAACTTGACGCGGCCGTTTTCAATGTTCACCGAATATTCGACATTCCGGCCGCCCTTGTGTTTGAGATCCTTGGTTTTGTCCCGGACGAAGTTCTCGAAATCCTTCAGGCTGGGCGTTCCGGATCTTTGTCCCGTTTGAGTGCGCGCTTCGATGAGCTTCTCATATAGAGCATAAATCTTTTCCTTCTCGTGCTCGGGATCCGAAAGAGAAAGGGCAAACACTGGCACATGCTCTCTACTGCCGGCTAGGCCGGAATTCGAGACATGCGAACTCTCCTCCGAAGTGATCGGCGCCGGGCCGGCTGCTGTGTTACGAGCGCGCTCTGCCTCAATAGCCTTTGCCGCTGCTCCGAAGTGCCGCTGTTGCGCTCCTGATTCTTTCTGGACCAGTTTCTTGCGCCACATTTCCTGATACTTGGCGTACGTCTGCGCCAGATTATTAAATCGGAAGCGCTGCCCGTAACTAAGTTCTCCCGCGCGCTCGTTATAGCGCCGGATCAGGCTTTCCACCCGCCATTGGGTGTCTGCGGGAGGCCGCTTGCGCCCGCCTCCGAAGAACTGCTCGTACTCGATCTTCAACGTGCGGACGTCCCGCTCGATTTGCCCTAATTCTTCGTCGATTGTGGCCATGGTGGTTTCAAGAGTGGCGAGAATTCAGAGTAGAGGGGTTGCCGTCGGCGCGTCAATCCGATCGGAAAACGCCTTGTCGCAAAGAGAAAGCCCTGCTTGGCGCAGGCACTCTTGCCTACGCGGGTAGGTTGAAGCGATCGGTGAGCCACAACTAGGCTGGCCGTGCCGCCGGCAAACTGAGGCACTGCCGCGTCGGCCGCCCGCCTTGACTTTCTTGAAACCCGCTACATAGACTCGAACACCCGATGAAGGCTATTGCGAACACTAATGTCCGTGTGGTCACCGTTGGAATCACCGGAGCAAGCGGTGCGATTTACGCGCAGTTGCTCCTGCGCCTGCTGGATAGCGACCGGCGCGTCGAACGCGTGTATCTGGTTGCCAGCGACGCCGGCCTTCGCTTGATTTCCGCCGAGCTGGGCATCGTCGCGTCGGACGGCAAAAAGCTGCCGTCTCTCATTACCGGAACTTCCGCGAAGAAAATCGAATACCTTCCCAATAAGGACATCGGCGCGAGCATCGCCTCTGGCAGCGCCGTTGCAGACGCCATGGCGGTCATCCCATGCTCGGCGGGCGCGCTCGGCTCGATTGCCGCAGGCACGGCGAATGACCTGCTCACGCGCGCAGCGGATGTTTGCCTCAAGGAACGCCGCCCGCTGGTCCTCTGTTTGCGCGAAACGCCGCTGAATCGCATCCATCTCGAGAACATGCTGCGCGTTCACGACGCAGGAGCGACCGTGATGCCCGCAATGCCGGCCTTTTACTACGAGCCGAAAACGATTGCGGATATGGTGGAGCAGTTTGCCTATCGCGTCCTCGCACAGCTCGGCCTGTCGCACGAAAAACAATATCGCTGGAAGGGCGGCAAATCGTGAACGCTAATAAGAGCCGCATCCGCACGGTGCTCGAAATGATCAAGTTCGAGCACTCCGTTTTCGCCCTGCCGTTTGCGTTGGTGGGGGCGCTGCTCGCCGCACGCGCCGCTGGCGGCTTTCCTTCCTGGCGCCAGATTCTGTGGATCGTCGTCGCCATGGTGGGCGCGCGATCCGCCGCTATGACCATGAACCGCATTGCCGACATCGAATACGATCGCCGCAATCCTCGCACCGCCAATCGCGTCCTCCCGACAGGCGAGCTTTCGGTAGGATTCGCACTGGCATTCACCGTGCTCGCCTCGGCGCTTCTGGTCATTGCCGCGTGGCAATTGAACCGCCTCGCTCTCGAACTCTCGCCTCTCGCCCTGGCGATTCTATTTCTTTATTCCTATACCAAGCGCTTCACTGCTTGGTCACACTTTGTCCTCGGCTTTTGCCTGGGAATCTCGCCCGCCGCTGCATGGATCGCGATTCGCGGCTCGCTCGATTGGCGCATGTTGATTCTCTGCGCCGCCGTCACTCTCTGGGTGGGCGGGTTTGACGTGCTTTACGCCTGTCAAGACGTCGATTTCGACCGCGCCGAGGGCCTCTATTCGATTCCGAAGGCCTTCGGGATTCGGAAAGCCCTCCTTATCGCGCGCGTCATGCACGTCCTGATGATTGGGCTGCTGATATGGCTGGCTTGGAGCTTTCATTTGGGGTGGCCCGCATGGGTGGGTATTGCGGTGGTAGCGGCATTGCTCGCTTACGAGCATTCGCTTGTGAAGCCGAATGACCTCAGCAAAATGAATGCTGCCTTTTTCACCGTGAATGGCTATATTAGTTTGTTGTTCCTGTTGTTTTGGGGTGCTGCCGCGCTCGTTCTGCATCCCTGAGCCGGTTGTCATCCCGAGCGAAGCGAGGGATCTCTCTTCGATTGAACATGAGCGGAAATTTACAAATCGTAGACCCGCGTATCGAGCCGGTCGCCCGGAAAGTCCTGGCCGGCGAGCGGCTTACGGCCGATGACGGCCTCGCCCTCTTCCAGTCTCACGATCTCCTCGCCGTCGGCTGGCTCGCCAATCACGTCCGCGAGCAGCGCCACGGCAACATCTGCTATTTCAACGTCAACCGCCACATCAATCCAACCAATGTCTGCGTGGCCCACTGCAAGCTCTGCGCCTTTGGCCGGTCGCCTGATTCACCCGGCGCGTACACTTTTGCCCTCGACGAAATTTTTGCGCGCGCCGCGGAAGGCGTCGCCGAAGGCGCCACGGAATTCCACATCGTGGGCGGCCTCCATCCCGATCTTCCATTCGATTATTACTTGGACCTGATTCGCGGTCTGAAGCAGCGTTTCCCGCAAGTGCATCTGAAGGCGTTCACGATGGTCGAGGTGCACTACTACTCGCGCATCTCCAAGCTTTCGATCAAGGACACGCTTCTAAAAATGAAGGAAGCGGGCGTCGATTCGCTCCCCGGCGGCGGCGCAGAAATCTTCCACCCGCGCGTTCGCAGGATCATTTGCGACCACAAAGTTAGCGGGCAAATGTGGCTCCAGATCGCCCGCACCGCCCACGAAATCGGCTTGCACTCCAATGCCACCATGCTCTTCGGTCATGTCGAAACGCTGGAAGAGCGCGTCGATCATCTTCTCCGCTTGCGCGAAACGCAGGACAAAACCCACGGTTTCGTGGCCTTCATTCCGCTTGAATTTCATCCCGCCAATACCGGCCTCGCGCATATTCCGAGGCCGAGCGGCTTCGACGCGCTGAAGACCATCGCCGTATCTCGCCTGATGCTCGATAATTTCGACCACATCAAGGCCTACTGGATCATGCTAACGCCGCGCATCGCACAAATCGCGCTAGGCTTCGGCGCCAACGACCTCGACGGGACCGTTGTCGAAGAAAAGATTTACCACGATGCCGGCGCTACCACGCCCGAGCATCTCACTCGCGCGGAGCTTGAGCGCCTGATCCGCGCCGCCGGACGCGTCCCCGTCGAGCGCGACACCCTCTACAATCGCATCGACCGCTCCACCATGCCGCCGCCCGCCGCCGCAACACCAACGCGCAACTCCGGGGCGTTCGTCCCCGCCAGCTCCCTCACCGCCTAGCGGCCGCCGCGAGTCTTTGGGTGTCATTCCGAGCGGAGTTTCGCGCGTTTTTTGTCTTTCGCGCGGTGTTATGCGCGCGCGAAACGCAGTCGAGGAATCCCTCTTCGATGTAACGCCCGCCGCCGTGTCACTCGCGTGGCGTCATCGTAGAGGCGCCCTACATTGTTGGGTGTCAATTAGTTCTCATGTAGCTCACCCCGCCTTCACGGGGTGAGGCTTTTCGTACGCGGAACCGCCGACGGACGCGGAGCGGCTTGCTCTTTGGTGGAAGCGCAGGGCTTCAGCCCTGCGAAAATAAGACCCCGCGAAGCGCTTTCCACTGCGCTGCTTCACGAGCAGCATGCATTTGACTCAACTTCACTCCAGCCGACACCGCGCCATCCGCCTCGGTCGAACGCGCCGTCATCCTGCTCGGCCCTGACGAAGGAAGGGAGCGGAGTCCCGCGCGCCTTTGTCTTTCCCGCGGTTTTCGCGGGCGCGGCACGCAGTCGAAGGACCTCTCTTCGATTGCCAACGCTCCTTGCGCGAGCTCGTACGCCTTGGTTCGGCTCTCACTGTGAACCGCCAGTGTCCGTCGGCTCCTTTGCCATTTCCTCGAATCTCTCTTTCCTTGCTCGACGACGCTACAGTATCCTCGTCCGTCGCAATGAACGCCCTCAAATACGCACGCCTCTTCTTCGTCGCCGCTGCTTTTCTCATCCCCGCGTCGCGCCCCGTCCTTGCGCAGACTGACGAAATCCAGGTCTATGACGCCTCCATCGCCCAACAGGGGAAATTCAATCTCACCTGGCACAACAACTTCACACCCGACGGACTGAAGACCGCAGCTTTCCCGGGCGGAATCATTCCCGACCGGTCTTTCAACGGCGTTACGGAATGGGCCTACGGCCTCACCCACTGGTTGGAACTGGGCCTGTATTTGCCCCTTTATAGCATCTCGAAAAACCACGACGCGACAGTCAACGGCGGCAAGATCCGCTTCCTCTTCGTCAAACCCCACGCGGCCGACCGCATATTCTTCTACGGTGCGAATTTCGAATTCAGCTACAACGCCACCTATTGGGATACTAGCCGCTTCACTTCGGAGATTCGGCCCATCATCGGTGTGCACCTGCATCCCGTCGATATCATCATCAACCCGATTCTTGATAACTCTTTCCGCGGCGGTTTCGCGAGTCTCGATTTCGCTCCCGCTGCGCGCATCGCCTACAATTTCACGCCCAAATTCGCCTTGGCCGCCGAGTCGTACTCCGACGTCGGCCCGCTCCGCGCGGTTTTGCCCGCGCGTTTTGAATCTCACGAAGTTTGGGGAGTCTTCGACCGTGACACGAAAATCGGAAGTTTTGAAGGCGGGATCGGCTTCGGGGTCACACCCGCATCAGACAAAATCACTTTGAAGTTGATGTTCTCGCGCGACCTCAACTAGCGCGAGCGCCAGGTCACGCGTGCGGGTGCGCCTTGTCGTAGACTTCCATCAGCTGCCGTATGCTTGCCTGCGTGTATCGCTGCGTGGTGGAGAGCGAGACGTGTCCCAAGAGTTCCTGAATAGCACGCAGGTCCGCGCCGTCCGCCAGAAGGTGTGTCGCAAACGCGTGCCGCAGCGCGTGAGGATGCAAGTCCCAGTTTACATTCGTCAGCCGAGCATATTTTTTCACCAGCGTCCGCACCGACCGCGCGGTCAGCCGCCCGCCCATCGGATTCAAGAATACGGCCTGCTCCGCCGCACTTTTCCTGGCGCGCCCTAGGATGGCCTCGCGCACCGGCCAGTAGGCCTCCAGCGCTTCCCGCGCCTTCCTCCCGAAAGGCACCTGCCGCTGTTTGCGCCCCTTGCCCAGCACCCTCAGCATCTGCTCCTGCCGGTCCAGATTCGCCATGTCCAATCCTGCAAGTTCGCTCACCCGCAACCCCGAACCGTACAAAAGCTCCAGAATTGCCCTGTCCCGCTTCAGTGCGTCCTTGGCCTCCTCGGGCGAACGTCCGATGCGACCCTTGCCCGGCCGTGACTGCCGCCCGCCGATTCCATGTCCCAGGCTGTCGAGGAATCCATTCAGTTCTTCCGCTGTAAGAACTCGAGGCACGCGCTTTGGCAACTTCGGCCTGGGTACGAAACGCGCGGGGTTGTCACGCAGCAACTTTTCGCGCATGCAAAACTTAAAAAATGTCCTCAGCGAAGCCAGCCGGCGTGCAACCGATGTCTTTTCAAGGTGTTGGTCATACATCCAACTGACGTATTCACGGACGACGCGGTGATCGATCTTCGCTAAAGGCAAGGTTTTCTCGCCGGGCGGTGTGATGAAATCGGCGAACTGCCGGATGTCCCGTTGGTACTCCCGGATTGTATTGGGCGAAACGTTGCGCTCGTACCGCAGGTAGGCGATGAATTTTTCGGTGATCTGCTTCATCACGCTTCTCTGGCAGCCCATTATAGTTGGATGCGTAAGACGACGTTTGATCAACTTTTGGGGCCGTTTCGAGGCGCTCAAGGGTCAAAAGTTTGGACTAGCTGAACCCATCGAAGCTTCCAGTCTCGAAAGATCCGATGCGCCAGACTCGAACGATATTGACACAGTGACGGTGGTGGGGCATCTTCCTGGCGCATGATTCGATTGTGAGGAGACCGAAAATGCCACGAAAGACTTTTCACTCGCCGATAGTAGCCGCAGCGTTTGCCGCGTTGCTGGCCGTGTCATGCGCTCAACCGAAACCCGCAGAAATATCCGATACGCGTGCAGCGGACGAAGCCGCGATTCGCGCCGCTGACGCCGATTTTGCCAAAGCCGCCGCAGCAAAGGATCTCGACAAGTGCATGTCTCTTTACGCGGACGATGCCGTTTTCCTTTCATCCGGCTCGCCGGCTGCAGTGGGGAAGGACAACATTCGCACCGTGATCCAACGGATGCTGGCCACGCCGATGCAACTGACGATCCATGTTGCCAGTGTGGACGTAGCTCGCTCGGGCGATCTGGCCGTGGATCGCGGCACGGTGGAAGCCGCGGTTAGCGACAAGAAAGGCAAAACGACCACGCAGACCAGCGAATATATGCTCGTCTGGAAAAAGGGTGCAGACGGCACGTGGAAGATTGTGGCAGACACCAGCGCCAACGAAAAGTAACTGGCAACGTAATTGAAAAGAGAAATTTACCCGCTATAGCGGAAGCTTGCCGGAATAAACCACTCGAGGCTTTCCGTGCGATGAACGCTCGACGCGTCCAATGAGGAAGAACTTCTCGCGCCGACGTTTCAAATCGGCCTCGACGCGCGAAACGTTTCTTGGCGGGATCACCAGGATCATGCCCACACCGAGGTTGAAGGTCTTCAGCAGTTCCTCGCGGTCGATATGTCCGATCCGGGCGAGGTAGCGAAAAATCGGGAGCACGGGCCAAGAGCCCAACTCGATGGCGGCCTGAACGCCGCCGGGCAGAGCCCGAGGTAGATTGCCGGTTATACCCCCTCCCGTAATGTGGGCAAGGGAGGAAACCCATCCACGTGCCAGCGTATTCTTCAGCACCGGCCAATAGGGACGATGCGGCTTGAGGAGCTCGGCGCCGATCTTATTGCCGACTTCGGCCACGTACGTGTTGGGCTTCAGCTTTGCCACGCCGAAGATCAGCTTGCGTGCGAGCGAATAGCCATTCGTGTGCAGCCCGCT
>DATDMO010000296.1:0-4725 GCA_036518755.1 Candidatus Acidiferrales bacterium
CAATATTATTGGTAACCAACGAACCGCCTTTTGCCGCGTCCGAAACATTCCGCGCAATCTCGTTCGTGGTCGCTGTCTGCTCTTCAACCGCACTGGCGATGGTGCTGGATATATCGTTCATGCGCGCGATGACCCCACTAATGTTCGCGAGCGCTTCCGTGGAAGCTCCCGTATCGTGCTGGATCATCTGAATCTTCTGGGCAATCTGATCCGTGGCTTTGGCGGTTTCGTTTGCGAGGTCTTTCACCTCATTGGCAACCACCGCAAACCCCTTGCCGGCAGCGCCGGCCCGAGCTGCTTCGATTGTGGCGTTTAGAGCCAGGAGTTTGGTCTGCTGGGCAATTGAGGTGATGAGCTTGACGACGCTCCCAATCTCCGCACTCGACTGACCGAGCCGGCTCATCGTCGCGTTGGCCGCATCCGCCGTACGAACGGCCAAAGTGGAGACTTCGGCCGCATCACCGGCGTTTTTGGCAATCTCACGAATACTCGCGGTCATTTCCTCGGTTGCGGTGGCAACAGCGTTCAAACTGACGGTCACCTGTTCGGCTGCCGTGGCAACCACGCTCGCCTGGGCCGAAGTTTCCTCGGCGTTCGATCCCATCTGACGGCTCACCGCGAAGAGCTGTTCGGACGAGCCCGCCACCCCTTGGGTACTATCGGCAATCTGTGCGATCAAGTGTTCCAACTTTGCAATGAAGGTATTGAAGCATCGTCCGAGCTCGCCTAGCTCATCGTTGCGTTCCTCTCCGACACGGCGGGTAAGATCGCCTTCGCCCTGGGCGATGTCTTCAAGTGCCAGGACTGTTTCCTTCAAGGGCTGCGTAATGGATTTCGCGGAGTGATACGCTATGGCGAGTCCAAGCAGAATGGCGGCCATTGCACCTAGAATGCTGGCACCGGCGCTTACTGCTGTGGCTGTAGATACTGACGCGGCGGATTCCTCCTGAGCCTTGCGGATGCCGTCTTCGGCCTGATCGAGGAAAGCGCCGGACTTGGTTATCCAAGTGTTCGGGTCCTTCTGTAGATAGAGAATCTGCAAATCGGCTACAGTCGTATCTCCTGAGTCAACCTGTCTCCGTTTCGCGATCAGCGGTTTCGCGAAATCGACCTTCCAGCTTTCCTCATTGCTATCGACTTGGCGGAGCGTCTCAGCCATCTTTTCCGAGATCGAGATTGAAAAAAGCTTATTGAACATTTGCTCGAGATCATGAATGCCGCCGTTCAGCTCGTTCTCCTCGCGGGAATCTCCGCTGAGCAAGTAGTTGAGCAAGTAAACGCGATTCTCTATGATCTGGAACCGTATCCCTTCCACGGAATGTACGCTTTCCAGAGCGGAGGCAGCCTCGGCTCTAGCCGAGTGTTCCCGCACGATAGCCGCGATATTGATAGCGACAGTTATCACCAGCATCGCGATAACGGACCCGTATCCGTAGTACAGCTTCTGCCGTATCGTCATTGACACCGAGCCTCTGCCCAGGCGCCGTTGCCTTGCGAATTCCATCTCACGCTAACGCTCCGCATCATCGAATTTGAACTCGATCACCTGCGACGTCTCCTTGCTATCGGGCTCAAACTGCCAGCGCTTCGCCGCGTCCGTGGCAGCAGGAATCAACAGCGGATGGCCGCCAACCACGCGCGTGCCTTTTACTTTCCCATCTGGCGAAATGATTACTGCAACTTTTACGGCACCAGTGATATGCATTTTGTCCGCGAGTGCCGGATACTCGGGCTTTACCGTTTTGATCGCCTTGCGGTTGGCCTCCACCTGGGAGAAGACGCAAGGCACACCGGCCGTTCCCGTCAATAGGATCAGCCAGAGCAGAGATCGAAAGATTCGTGGCAGCTTCTCGATCACGCCGCGCCTCCATCGATGGCGCTATTTTTCGCTCCAGCGATTTCGCCGAGCAGGCGGTCCATGTCGACGACGAGTAGCAGCCGGTTCGATAGCCTGTAGACAGCAGAGACGATTTCGCGCATCCGGCCCTTCAGGGTTTGTGTCGCGACCGATGGGGAATCTGAGGCAATCTCGATCACCGAGCCCATGTCGTCCACCAAGAGGCTTACGGGGCCGCCTGGCGTGCGAAAAATCAAATGAAATGGCGTTTGCACGGGCGCGGAATCAGCGATGCCGAAGCATCGGCGAATATCAATTGCCTCTATTACTTGCCCGCGCAGGTTCACGAGTCCGCGCACAGCCCATGGCGCTGATGGGACGCTCGTAATTTCAAGGTCGCGCACGACCTCCTGGACCCTTCGTACATCCGCGCCCAGCAAAAGATCGTTGACGATGAATGAACAGAACTGCCGGTCCTCAGGCATGACGTTCACCGCCTTCCGGGAGAACCGCCGATGGGGACATAACCAAGTTCGCGCGCGTCCACAGTTCTTCCAAGTCGAGAACCGTTGTAACGTGTCCATCGATGATTCGCGGCGCCGAGTCGCCGTGAGTTGCGCTTCCACCCACATCCGGGACGCCTTCGTCAACGATATCCACGATATGGTCCACGGCCAGCGCGAGAGAGCAGCCCCGATGCTGGCACATGACCAGGCTAATATTTTTGTCGGCCGCGCCGGTGGCATTCGCCCCTCCAACAGGCGGCGGAACAGCGGACGGGCTGTCGCCAATTCCGAAAACCGGAAGAATGTCGCCATCGTATCGAATCAGGCGCCGCGCTCCAGCCCGCTCTATCTGAGACTGCGGGAGTTGCGCCAGGCGCGATATCCCCGAGATGGGCAGCGCAAACCTTTGGCCTTCACCATGTTCAAAAACAAGTAGCGACTCCGATGCGACGGTACGTTCCAAAGACTCCCGCGGCTGAATCCATTGCACAGGATTCTGGCGTTCTGGGGCAGCGCGCGCGAAACGGATCAGCCCAGGCACGTCTAGAATCAGGGCTATGCGACCGTCGCCAAGAATAGTGGCTCCAGCGTAAACGGGAATGTGCTTCAGATGTTTTCCGATCGAGCGGACTACGATCTCTTGCGTATCGTTTACTTCGTCTACCAAAAGGCCGAACCGCCGCTCCTGGTCTTGAAGTACGACCATCACATGCCCCGTGAGTGTTTGTTCTGAACGGGAGTGCTGTGAGCCGGCTATATTTGAACGGAGCCCGTCCTCGAGCGAGACAAACTGCAATAGTTCCGATCGCAGACGGTAAAAGGATGCATCGCCGACACGCTCAATCTGGCCTTCCTCCTCGCTGTCGCCAATCCGTACGAGCTCCGCCACGCTAGCTTGCGGGATCGCGTAGCAATCACTGCCGGAAACAACCAGAAGCGCGGGAATAATCGCGAGAGTCAGGGGAATAGCGATCTTGATGGTCGTCCCTGCGCCCTTCCGAGTTTGAACATCCAAGGTGCCGCCGATTCGTTCGATGTTGCTCTTCACCACATCCATGCCCACGCCGCGGCCGGAAACGTCCGTAACATTTCTCGCGGTGGAAAGGCCGGGAAGAAAGATCAGTTGCAGTGAATCTCGCGAGCTAAGCTCGGCCGCCATCTCGGCGGTGATCAGGTTGGTCTTCAGCGCCTTTTCTTTCACGCGCTCCGCGTCGATGCCGCCGCCATCGTCCGATATCTCGATATTCACACACCCGTTTTCGTGGAAGGCTCGCAGTGTGATGGCGCCTTCTTCCCGCTTACCGTTTGCGAGGCGAATCTCAGGGCTTTCGATTCCGTGGTCGACCGCGTTGCGTAACAGATGTGTGAGCGGATCCTGAATCATTTCAAGGATCATCTTGTCCAATTCGGTTTCCTCGCCATGCATCGCGAGGTGCACTCGCTTGCCGCATTGAACCGCCAAATCCCGCACCAACCTTGGGAACCTGCGCCAGACGGTGCTAACCGGCTGCATGCGAAGCTGTGCGATTCTTTGCTGTATTTCAGACGTAATCGAGTTGAGGCGCTGAGACGCAGCTGCAAAGTCGGGCGCCGCCTCGCGAGACGCGACTTCGAGCACATGGTTGCGAGCGAGGACCAATTCACCAACAAGGTCCATCAGGCTATCGAGCTGCTGGATATTCACTCGCAGTGTGGTGCCAAGGACTGAGCCGCCTTGCGTCTCCTCTTGCTCCCGCACCGCTGGCTGACTTGCTTTGCCTGATTCCGAGTGAGCGCGTGCAGGGGGATCCTTTCCGGCGTGCGAGACATCCTGCAGGTGAGTGAGCGTCTCAACCAGCCGCGCATAGTCGCCGTCTCCCTCCGTGCCACTCTCGGCAATTTGCGACAGCATTCTTCGGATCGCGTCAACCAGTGACAAAAGACCCGTTGTGATCGCCGGAGTAACGACCAGCTTTCCATCTCGCAATTGGCTGAGCAGGTTTTCGCCTGCATGCGCCACTCCGCCAAGTTTTGCGAAACCAAGAAAGCCGGTTGCTCCTTTAATGCTGTGAACGGTGCGGAAAATCTTGCCCAGCAATTCGCGGGAAGCCGGCTCTCTTTCAAGCTGGACCAAGTCCCGATCGAGCTGGTCCAGATTCTCGTTACTTTCCACGAGAAACTCTTTGATGATGATATCCATCTCGTTCATCGGCTGCCTCCTATCGAAATCGTGTCGGCGTTGCAGGTCTAATTCGAAGCCCTTCGGGCCGGCTTGCGCGTGAGAACGGATTTCACGCGGGCTGCTAGGCGGCGCGGCTCCACGGGCTTTAGAATAAAATCGTCGGCGCCGGCGGCGAGCGCTTGCTCCTCCCTCTCGATGCTATTTTCCGAAGTGAGCATAAT
>DATDMO010000297.1:0-3478 GCA_036518755.1 Candidatus Acidiferrales bacterium
ATTTCTGCCAATCGTCGCCGGGCATTTTTTCGAGCAGGGCGCGCTTGCCGTGCACTACTTCGTCGTGCGAAAGCGGCAGGACGAAATTTTCGTGGAAGGCGTAGAGCATCGAGAAGGTCAGCTCGTTGTGGTGATGCTGCCGATGGATGGGATCGAGTGACATGTATTTGAGCACGTCGTTCATCCATCCCATGTTCCATTTCAGATCGAACCCCAGGCCTCCCACGTAGGTGGGACGCGAGACGGCGGGCCAAGAGGTGGATTCCTCGGCAATGGTGAGCGCGCCCGGATGGCGAGTGTGCAACACTTCATTCAGGCGCCGTATCAAGGCAATCGCTTCCAAATTTTCGCGTCCGCCATAGGCGTTGGGAATCCACTCGCCGGGCTGGCGCGAATAATCGAGATAGAGCATCGAAGCGACCGCGTCCACGCGGAGCCCATCGATGTGGTACTTATCCATCCAGAAGAGAGCGTTGGCGATGAGGAAATTCTGCACCTCGTTGCGTCCGTAATTGAAGACCAGAGTTCCCCAGTCGGGATGAGCTCCTTTTCGCGGATCTTCATGCTCATAGAGGTGAGTGCCATCGAAGAAAGCCAGACCGTGAGCGTCGCGCGGGAAATGCGCGGGCGTCCAATCGAGGATGACCCCGAGTTTTTCCTGGTGGCAGCGGTCGACGAAATACATGAAATCGGAAGGCGAGCCGAACCGGCTGGTGACGGCGTAGTAGCCAACGGTCTGATAGCCCCAGGAAGCATCGAAAGGATGTTCCATGATGGGCATGAACTCAATGTGCGTGTAGTTCATCTGCTTGACGTAGGGAATGAGTTCATCTGCGAGCTCGCGGTAGGTGAGCCAGCGGTGGCCTTCATCGCTCTTATGGCGCCAGGAGCCGGCATGGACCTCATAGATGGAGAGCGGAGAATGCTGCCAATCGCGAGAAGCGCGCTCCTTGAGCCAGGCTGAGTCGTTCCAAGCATACGCGTCCAGATTGCAGACGACGGAGGCGGTATTGGGACGAAGTTCGGCGGCGACTGCGTAAGGATCGGACTTGACCGCGAGGCGATCTCCCGCGCGCGAGAAAATTTCGAATTTGTATAAGGAGCCTTCCGGGAGTTCGGGAACAAAAAGTTCCCAGATGCCGCTTTCGCCGCGAGTGCGCATGGGGTTTATGCGGCCGTCCCAGGAGTTGAAGTCGCCAACTACGCTGACCCGGCGGGCGTTGGGAGCCCAGACCGCGAAGTGAACTCCGCGCAGTCCCGCTACTTCGCGCAGGTGCGCCCCCAACTTTTGATATTTCTGGTAATCGGTGCCTTCACCGGAAAGATAGAGGTCGAAATCGGTGAGGACCGGGGGAAAGGCGTATGGATCGTAGGCCTCAAACTCGGTTCCGGCGGTGAAGTGGAAATGCAGGCGATAGGACGAAGGCGGGACGGCTCCTTCGTCGCGCAAGCCGGTGGCGCTAAGGGGAAGGATCGCCTCAAACACTCCGTCCGGGTGGATGCGCTCGGCCGGATGGATGGACCTATTCTTTCCCCAGACGACATCTACGCGATCAGCAGTGGGGCGGAAGGTTCGGATAGCGAGTGCCGGAGCGCCGGCCCGGCCAACTCGATGCGGGCCAAGAAGGCGAAAAGGATCGGAATCCTCGGCGTGCACGAGGCTCCGCAGGTCTTCTCTCACTGAACTAGCGGCTGCGACCCCCATGCCCGTGGATTTTCGTTTATCGCCCATGCGCTCGGAGCCAGTTTTGGGCCCTTTGTCATTCTACCGAAGCGTTGGCGGGATGCCAAACCGGACGCTGAGGCAAGGTTCAAAAGTATCGAGAAGAAGGTGCGGCTACCCTAGTACCACGGATTATAGAGATGGTTCGGAGCTGGTATCTGATTGGAAACGCTATGTGATATCAGCAATCTTGGTACCGACGTACCATTGTGGATCACCATGCCGGTGGCTATAAACGGGTGGAGGGCCAGTGCCCGAGAACTGCGCCCATCGCGGATGGGAGCAGATCGCCTAACCTATGCCGATTAAAACACCCACAGTGCGTTCCGAAAGTCCGGCAGCCGGTTTAAACCGTGGGCCACGCGAGCGCAAATCCCAAATGGTGGCGGGTGATTCCCGCGAGAACGGCCGTTCAGGGTGTTGCGAACCGAATTTCGAGCTACTGTTTTCTACCAACCCTATAGCGATGTACGTGTGTGACCGCGGGACGTTAGAGTTCTTGGAAGTGAACGCAGCAGCCGAGAGGCAGTACGGGTACACTCGAGCAGAATTCCTGAAAATGAAGATTACGGATATTCGGCCCCAGGAGGACATCCCACGTCTGCTGGATGTCGCGCGAACCGATGGGATGCAACCGCTCGCGTTCCTCGGCCAGTGGCGGCACCGGCGGAAAAACGGACAAGTTTTCGAGGTTGAGGTAACGGCCCAGGGGAACACGTTCGCGGGACGGAACGCGGTTCTGGTGGTCGCGCAGGATATCAGCGCACGTCGCGCCATGGAGGAGAAGACCGCGGAACGGACGGCCTACGCCCAGGCCCTGACTGAAAACAATCCGACCGCTATTGTTGCCGTGAATATGGATCGCCGCGTCGAAATGTGCAATCCGGCATTTGAGCGGCTTTTCGGCTATTCTCTCGTCGAAATCCTGGGCACCGAGCTCGATTCGCTGCTCGCACCCCGGGGCCTGCATCAGGAAATGCTCGGACTGATGGGGCGCGCAACGTCCGGCGATATCGTGCGCGCGACCACAAAGCGGAAGCGTAAGGACGGCTCGTTGGTCGACGTCCAGGTCATCGGCGTGCCGCTCATTGTGGGCGGAAAAAGAACCGGCACCTTCGGCATGTACGAGGACATCACCGAAAAGAAACAGGCTGAAGAAGCCCTGCAGAGAGCGGAGGAAAAGCGCCGGCGCATTTTTGACAATGCAATCGAAGGTTTCTTCGAATCAACGCCAGCAGGCCGCTTTCTGGCTGTGAATCCCGCCATGGCACGCATCGCCGGATATTCGTCGCCGACAGAAATGATGAACGAGATTCATGATATCGGGCGGCAGATCTACGTGGATGCGGGCGATCGAGACGAAGTGAAGCGCGTCCTAGAGGAACGGGGCATCCTTGAGGGATTCGAATGCCGGATGCAGCGGAAAGACGGGAGCAAAATCTGGATTTCACTGAACGTCCGGGCGATCCGCGGCGCCGATGGCAAGATCACAAGCCATGACGGCACGGCAGAAGACATAACGGCACGCAAGCGCTCGCAACTGGAACGGCACGTGAACACCGAGATCATTCACGCGGTGAGCGTCACCGACAATCTGGATGATCTGCTTCGACGGATTCACGCGGCGCTAGGGCAGGTACTGGACGCGGAGAATTGCTTCGTAGCGCTTCACGACCCTTCCAATGGAATGTTCCATTACCGTTTTCATGTAGATCAGTTCGATCCTCCGCCTCCACCCGACAAAATGGACCGAAG
>DATDMO010000298.1:0-5658 GCA_036518755.1 Candidatus Acidiferrales bacterium
AAAGCCCTCTTTCAAATACGCAGCCGCGGCGCCGGACGAAGTCGCAATCACGGAGACCAGCGAGGCGCCGATGGCATAGCGAATGTCCACGCCGAAAAGCAGCGTGAGCAGGGGCACAATGATCACTCCGCCGCCAAGCCCCGTCAGCGAGCCCAGCAGCCCCGCCAAAAATGATCCGGCCGCAATAAGCAGCGTGAATTCAAGGGTTCCACCCACATCCCGATTCTAATTGAGGGCGCACTTCCGCAATCGTGAATCTTGTGCAGCAGAGACAGAACTACCGGATCGCGAGACGGCGCTTCATCTGGGGCTCGAAATTCGGAAAATAGCGGCCTATGACAGGCAGGTCAAAACGCCCGAGGATCGATTCCTTGGGCTCGTTTTCGAGGAGGAACTCGAATGCCATCCTTACAAGTTCGGCCGGTTCGACTTTGCCGCTTGAGATTCGCTCGTAATCCACAGACTTCAGCGTTACAACGTGAGACGTCTCGCGCTTGCCGTCACTAAGTCGGACGCGAAACGTTCCGTCGGTGAGGGTTTCAACTTCGATTTTGTCCGGCATGGCCGCAATGATCTCACAGAAACGGCCCGCGTTTCGGAGCCGGCCGATTCGATTTTTGGCGCCTACAGGATTTACCCTACGACTTTTTGGCCATCTTGTTAGTTGCAGCATTGGATTTTCAAACGGGAAGTGGCATCATCGCGCGTCGGGATTGCGCGGGAAATGGCAGAGAGCGATCAAGAACAGCGCCGGGTTGACGAATTCATCCTCGAGAAGATCGACAGCGTTTCTCATCTCGAGGCCCTCCTCCTCCTGTGGAACAGCCGCCCCAAGGAGTGGTCGCCGGAAGAAATGGCCCGCCGGCTTTATGTAGATACCAGGATTGCGCGGGAGCTTCTAGCCGACCTGCAACGAAGCGACTTGATTGCTGCGGTTTCGAATTCCAACGAGAGCTACTGCTACGAAACCAGATCCGAAGAGAGAGACCAAATCATCGGGTTGGTGGACGCGACATATCGTTTCCAGGTTGTTAGAATCTCGAACCTGATTCATTCCAAGGGGTCGTCCGCGGTCCGGGATTTCGCGCGCGCTTTTCGATTTACAAAGAAGGAGCCGGAATAATGGCAGAAGCCGTGTATCTTCTTGGCGCTCTCACAAGTCTATTGTGCGCCATCTTGCTTTTCCGCGGATATGCAGCGGGCAAAAGGAAGCTGCTGCTGTGGAGCGGTTTGTGCTTCGCGGGACTGAGCGTATCGAACGGAATTACGTTTATCGACCTGATCTTGCTGCCGCAGTGGGATCTATATTCATACCGGCTAGCCACTACCGCGATATCCATAGCGCTGCTGCTATACGGTTTGGTCTGGACAAGCCAATGACACGAGTCCAAGCATTTTTGCTGGGAATCACGGTGATGATGTCGACCACAGCCGGCGTGTTCTTTCTGAAATTCTGGAGAAGCACGCGGGATGTTCTCTTCCTGGCCTTCGCAGCATTCTTCCTGCTGGAGGCGCTGGACCGGACCACGCTCTTCGTTTTTGCGGGGGACAACGAGGGAAGTCCCTGGGTGTACTTTATCCGGCTTTTGGCCACGCTGGCGATCCTGGCGGCCATCCTCAAAAAGAATTACGGCACTGGCCGCTCGCGAACCCTCTGAACGCCGCTGCACTTTTGATTGTGCCGCAGCGCCTCGCTGCTCTCTTGCGCAAAGTCAAGCCGCTACTTTCTGAACCAGCGAGCATCGAATACTGAGCCTTTGAAAGGAGCATCATGGCGCTCATTTCGGTTACCCGCTTGCGGATGCGTTCCGCGTGGTACCTCGCGCCGTTCATGTGGGAAAATATGAAGATTACGCGGCAAGTGCGGCGCACCTCGGGCTTTCGCGGCGGCAGGCTGCTTGTCGAGGCAAGAAGAGTCTTTTGGACATTGACGGCGTGGGAAGACGGCTCGGCGATGAATGTGTTTCGCACGCAGGGTGCGCACGGCGGGGTGATGCCGAAGCTGCTCGAATGGTGCGACGAAGCGGCGGTGGTGCATTGGACCCAGCTAACGGACACGCTTCCTTCCTGGCAGGAAGCTCACTACCGCATGATGAAAGAAGGCAGGCCTTCGAAAGTGAAATTTCCATCTGCTGCTCAGGCGGCGTACGAAATCCCGGAGCCGCGCGTCGGACGGATGGAACGGACCCTACACCCCGCATGGCCGAATGGGGCGTGACGTTCAGCCGCCGTGCTGCACGAAGGAAATTGGCTCAATCTTAGGCGCCGGTTGCGGCTTGGCTGGTGAACTGGTTGTCGGAGGAGTCTCGGTGTCGGGCGAATGTTGGGTGGCGGGAGGCTGATCGGTTCCTGGCGTGGGTGGCGTGGAGTGGTCATTCGAATTTGATGAATTTGAATCCGGCGGCGCGTAAGGTGGCCCGTAAGAGTAGTAATCTCCGTAGTCGGAATCGTCCGGAGGCGGCGCGTATGGCGGGCCGTATAGGTAGCGGTCCGGCGGGTATCCGTAACCGGCAGGACCCCACCACGGGTCATACCAACCGGGTCCCCAGTAACTGGGCCAGCCCCATCCGGGACCCCACCAGTCGAGTCCCCAACCCGGCCATCCCCAGCCGAAACCGCCCCAGCCAAACCCTAATCCCCAGCCCCAGCCGCAGCCCCAGCAACTGCCAAAAAAGCCGAAGTCGTCAAAATCGCGATCAAAGAAACCGAAGTCGTCAAAATCGCGATCTCCGAATCCGCGTCCGCGGAAACCCCTACCGTCAAACCCGCGATTGCCGAATCCGCGATTGCCCAGACCCGGCCGGGAGAAGCGGAAGCCGCCGCTCCGGTTGAATCCTCGCGCTGCACCTGCGCCCGGGCCGCCAAACGAGTGCCACCGGCCATCCGCAATTGCGGTATTGCGAAAGCCTGTTGAACCTCTTGCATTCAAGGAGCCTCGAGTGCGCCCGAAGGAATGCCAATTGCCGTCCGCGATCGCATTGCGAGCCCCGTATCCGCTGCGGCCTCCGTATCCGCGACCAGCAGCATTGAAGCCGCGTGAGAATCCGCTGGACCCACGAGATGCGAAGCTCCTGCCGCCCATGAACGAACCGCCTCGGTAGCCGCCTCCACCATAGGATCGCGCGCCCCTGAAGCCGCCACCGCGATAACCTCCGCTGAACCCGCTACCACCGCGAAACGCGCCACCGCTGTGGAAGCCGCCGCCTCCACGAAACCCGCCCCCACCGAGGCCACCACCGCCGTGGAAGCCGCCACCCCCGTGGAATCCACCTCCACCGCCGCCGTGAAAACCGCCACCACCGCCATGTCCTCCGCCGCGCTGCGCAAACGTGGGATTGGGCGCTAGCGCCAGCGCAACCACGGCTATCAATGGGATCAATGCTTTCGAAAGGAGGGACTTTGACATCTCGGTACCTCCGCACAATGCGATAGGCCCGGCACGGCCTGAGCAGTTGCCGCTATTGTACTCCGTTTAGAATGCCTCGCGCCCGTTTTGGTTTTCCGGTCGCCGCCCTCGGTCCCCGCCATTCGGAACGGGCGTATAATAGAGGTCTTCGGGGTTTCGTCATGGACGACCTCACAAGCCTCCAAAAGACGGCGGGGCTCCACGAAGCTCGATGGTGGGAGCCGGAGGACAAGGGCAAGGTGCATTGCTACCTGTGTCCGCGGCACTGCCATATCGGCGAGGGGCAAGCCGGGTTCTGTTTCATCCGCGCGAACCACGGAGGCAAGCTCTATAGCCTGGGTTACGCCCATCCCGCCGCGCTGCAGATCGATCCGATCGAGAAGAAACCACTGAACCACTTTCTTCCGGGCACGCGCGTTTTCTCCATGGGCACGGCAGGCTGCAACATGGGCTGCTTTTTCTGCCAGAACTGGGACATCTCGAAATCGCGAGCCGATCAGGTGCGATCGTCGCACGTGCCGCCGGAAGATGTGGTTGCGCTGGCGATTAGCAACGGGTGCCCTTCGATCGCGTTTACGTACAACGAGCCTACGATCTGGGGCGAGTATGTGATTGACATCTGCCGCGCGGCGAAAGAATACGGCCTCAAGACCGTGATGGTCTCGAACGGCTACATCACGCGCGAAGCTTTTCACGATATTTACGACCACATTGACGCCGCGAATATCGACCTTAAGGCTTTCACCGAAAATTTCTACGGGCGCATCACGCTGACGCATCTGCAGCCCGTTCTCGATACGCTTCAATGGCTCAAGAACGAAACGAATGTGTGGTTCGAGATCACCAACCTGATGATTCCGGGCCTCAATGACGCGCCGAGCGAAACGCGCGCGCTTGTGGATTGGGTGCTCGAACATCTTGGTCCGGATGTTCCGCTGCACTTCACGGCGTTTCATCCCGACTTCAAATTGCGCGATCGGGCCGGCACGCCGCCGGAAACGCTGCACGCAGCGCGTGCCATCGCGCTTGAAGCAGGGCTGCACTACGTTTACGAGGGGAATATTTACAGTGACGGCGGGAACACGTCCTGTCCGTCATGCAAAGTGCTGCTGATTCGGCGCTCGTGGCACGATGTGCGGAAGAATAATCTTAAAAATGGTTCTTGCCCGAACTGTGGCTTGCCGATTCCGGGGCGATGGGCGAGCGGCGCTTCGCCGGTGGCGGGAATGCGGGAGGCCAAAGCGCAAGCTGGTGTCGGGGAGCGTTACGGGGATCTGAACTTGTGATGGAGAGAACGCGATGAAGCTGACGGCCGCGGCGTCCTATCTGATCGAGCAGAAATATGACGAGTACACGCCGGAGCAGCACGCCGTGTGGGCGGAACTTGTCCGGCGTCGGCGCCCGCAGATCGAGAGTTTCGCGTGCCGAGCCTACCTTGAAGGATATGAAATCATCGGACTGGAAAACGACAAGCTTCCCAATCTCGCCGCGATCAGCGCGCGATTGAAACCCCGCACCGGATGGAGCGCAACGCCGGTAAGCGGTTTTCTGCCCAGCGACGCCTTTTTTGAAATGCTGGCGGCGCGCATGTTTCCCACCACCACTTACACTCGCAGCCGCAACTCACTCGAATACACCCCGGAGCCGGATATCTTTCACGATGTTTTCGGCCATGTTCCGATGCACTCGCATCGCGTGTTCGCGGATTTCCTGCAGCACTACGGCAGCGTTTGCGCGGGGATCAAGGACAAGGAAACTCTGGAGCGCCTGGGGCGGCTTTTCTGGTACACCGTGGAATTCGGGCTGATTCGAGAGGGCGGCCGGCTCAAGATGTACGGCAGCGGCGTGATCAGTTCTCACGGCGAGTGCAGCAACGTGTTCGAGGGAGGCTGCGAGGTGAGGGACTTCAGCCTCGATGAAGTTCTGAACACTCCGGTAAAAGTGGATAGCATCCACCACCTGCTTTTTGCCATCGAAAGTTTCGATCAAATCTACGAGGCCATGCACGAAGCCGAGCGCCGCGTGCTGACGATGTCGCCACCGTCGAGATAATTTCGTTTTGGCGACCTGCCAAACCCCGCAAGCCACAAATTCATTGACTGAAAAAATCCCGCGTGCTATCCACGCACTCGCGCCGTGAATTTGCATTCACGCCAAGATGAGTTCACCGAGCGCACCCAAGGGAGATTGATCGTCCATGTCCATCGTTCTGCCGCCGAAGGTATCCGAGAAATCTTTCCAGAAGGCGCTGG
>DATDMO010000299.1:0-15750 GCA_036518755.1 Candidatus Acidiferrales bacterium
CGTCCGCCTATTCCTCGAGGGCCGCCGCAACGATCTCTCTCGCAGTCTAAATCAGCGCATGGCGACGGCCTCGAGCGAAGAGCGCTACGAGGAAGCGGCTGGTTATCGCGATCTTCTCCGCACACTCAGCGATATGGAAGAGCGCCAGAAAATCGCCGCTACGCAGGGTGATGACACGGATGTTCTCGCCTGGTACGCCGAGCCGCCGCAAGTGGCGGTGAATCTCTTCCACCTTCGCGGTGGACAAGTGGTCGATCGCCGCGACATCTATTGGGAAAACCTCGATGAATTTGATCCGTTGGAATTCCTGCCATCGTTGCTGAAACAGCTTTACCTCGATGCAGCCTATCTGCCGCGCTTTATTCACGCCCCCATGGACTTCGATGATTGCGCGCTGCTCGAGGAAGTTCTCACCGATGCCGCGGGGCATCGCGTGGAAATCCTGAATCCGCAGCGCGGCCAGAAACACGCCTTCTTGGAATTAGTCGAGAAAAACGCGAGGCACTCCTTCGTGCAACGATTTCGCGTTTTGAAACCCAGTTCAAAAGCGATTGCGGAAGCGCTCGAATCCGCGTTGGCGCTTCCCGAAACACCCAAGCGAATTGAGTGCTTCGATATCTCGCACATTCAAGGGTCCGATACGGTGGCGTCCATGGTGGTCTGGGACGATGGCCGCATGAAAAAATCCGACTACCGGAAATTCATAATCCACGGTGACGCCATGCCGGAAGGATCGGAAAAATCCGAAGGAGTCTTGCGCGACGATTTCGCGAGCATGCGCGAAGTCGTCGAGAGAAGGTATCGGCGCATCCGCGATGAGAACAAGCCCATGCCAAGCCTGATCTTGATCGACGGAGGAATCGGCCAATTGCATGCCGCTGCGCAGGCTTTGGAGAAACTCGAAATCATCAACCAGCCAATGGCCAGCATCGCTAAGAAAGAAGAAATTCTCTACATTCTCGGCCGCGAGGATGAGCCTTGCGTTCTGGACCATCATTCTCCCGTTCTGCACTTGATCCAGCAGATTCGCGATGAGTCACATCGCTTTGCGATTACATTTCATCGCCAGCGCCGTTCCAGCCGACGCATTCGAACTGCGCTGGTCGAAATTCCCGGAGTGGGTGACCGCACCGCGCAAAAACTGCTGAGGCGCTTCGGCAGCGTTACCCGTCTGCGCCAGCTGACCCTCGATGAACTAACTGCTGAACTGCCTCGCGCGCAGGCCCAACGAATTTTCGACGCTCTTCGTCAATAGACAACCCTGCCCCGTGGCGGTAGTGGGTCAGTTTCCCACAGGGCATTCGCTAGAAGTTACGCGGATTCGTGGATGGGCACAGCTTTCCTTGTCGAGGACCCAATCAATGCCCCGACTCCGGAATCGCTTTCAATGCGATCGACTTGCGCTCGCAGTCTTCGTCGTTCACTCCCGCGGCATACGGTTCGAGCGGCCCAAGGAAATCGGGATCTTCCCACTCGCCGTATTCGACATCATTCCAGGCAAAAAGTTCATAGTCGCCCGGTGCGATTCCAGTCAACACAAAATTCCCGGCTTGATCGGCCTTCACGTGCTTATAGAGGCTGTAGAATTGTCGGCGCTGCCCGTCGGGTACGAGCACCACAGTTGCACGTGGAAGGGGAAGGCCGTCACGATCCGCTACACTTCCCTCCACCTGACAGCCGGCCGAATTCAACAGGATCTCAAGCGGACCTTGGTCGCCAGCGTGGACGTTTAGCACGTTATCCGGGCTGCTCTCTCCGTGGAACCGGGCGGACTTCAGGTAGGCCGCAACGGGTCCATCTTGAATCTTGACCTGATATCTTCCGGGAGGCACATCAACGAGTTGAAAGTTTCCGTCAGCATTTACGGCCGCCTCTCGGCCGTTCGTACAAAGCCCACATTCTAATTCCTCCATGAGGACGTGTAGCGTCGACAGTCGCACGGTCTCGCGTCCTTCGACGGTGACTCGACCAGCGATCGTCACTTCCGGGAAGATTGTCAGATTGAGATCATTGAGATCTGCATTCCCTACTTCGATGGGTAATCGTGCCTCATGCCACTTGCCGTTGGTCGACGCGCTCGCAAGCAATGTAAACGATCCAGGAACCACGTTATCGATCTCGAAAGCCCCATCGGGCCCTGCAAGCCAGCCCGGCCCGTTATCATCCAAGACTATTCCGTCTCCAGGCCCCAGGTATACACAGCAGCCGTTCAGCGGCTTGCCGCTAATCGCATTAAAGACGTGACCGCGTATGCTAACCGCTGATGTCGGGACCAAAGTCATGTCAGCAAGGGGTACCTCCTGGCCTGGCGAAACGGTAACTGCTACGGCCCCCTTTCGGTCCGAACCGCCAGGGTAGAAGACAGCGGCATATGCTCGCCGGACGAGCGCGGCATCATTGCTTTTCGGTCGTTCCTTGCCTTTGACATATTGTTCTTGGCTTGCTGCGCGAACGTAGTACCGTCCGGGGCGTAAATCGTAGAGGCGATACTCGCCCAAATCATTTGTTTGCACAGTTGAAATTGCAAACAGCTCGCGTTGCCCGCGGCGAACCTCCATTCCAAGTGCGGTGACCGCCGCGTCCACAACGGGTGCGCCGTCTTCGTCGGCGATTCGGCCTGAAACTACTCCTTCAGGCACCATACGAAATGAGAGATCGCTGATAGTCTGGTCGGGACGTACGGTCAGAGACTCTCCAGGACCGGCCGCTGCATCTTCGCCGTAGTCTTGGCCCACATAGCCGACATAGCCGACTTTATGGATTCGAATCTTGTAGCGACCCGGCTCGATTCCGTCCACAACAAATCGTCCAGAAGCATCCGTGAGCCGGCGATAAGTCGCACCGCCATTCACTGGATAAACGTCGACCTGAGCTTTCATAATCGGCTCGCTCGTGCCTAAGCGCACGACCAAGCCCTCGATCGAGCTTCGTGTTTGTTCCTGCAAAGCGCTCGCGGGCGAAGAAGGCGTAGTGATTCCTGCTTGTGAAACTTGCTGCGGTATTGCTTGCGGGGACGCCCCCGCCGATACAAGAAAAAGAAGGAACACCTTTCGCGCAAGGTAGACGACACGCATGGCAGTTCTCTAACGCCTGTTTCTGTTCTCAGTTTATTACCACTTCAAGGGTTATGGTGCAATCGGCCCAGGCGGATACCAATCTCCAGTCTCAAATTCGCCGAAAAATCGGTCATTGTCGGATTCAGGGCTGACTCATTGCCTGAGAGGCACTATCCTTGCCTGCCACTTCGGGGCTATGCTAGTGTCCCTGTAGGAGGTGCAACATGGCGGATAGTGCTGGCTCGAAGTTCAGTCTTTTCCTCGTGGGCGTGGGCATCGGGGCGCTGATTGGAGTTCTTTTTGCGCCAAAGTCTGGCGAAGAAACGCGCGAATATCTCTCCTCGAGAGCCGAGGAAGGTAGGGAATACGCCCAGAAGAAGGCTCGTGAGCTTCGCGAGCGCGGCGAAGACCTGCTCGAACGTAGCAAGGAAATAATGTCCCGCCAGAAAGATGCAATCTCGTCTGCCGTGGACGCCGGCAAGGAAACCTACAAGCGGGAAGCGAAGATTTCGTAGCGCGGAGGCTTGTTCATGCCTGGTTGGGTTGAGGCTTTCATCGTCATCGCCGCTATCGCGATTGTTCTGCAAACCGCGATCCTGGCCGGGCTATTCTTCGAAACTCGCACGGCCGTTCGCAACCTCACTCGCATCGTTACGCAGTTTCAGGCACGAATCGATCCGATCCTGATCCGGACGAACCGCATCCTTGAGGATTCCGAAGCTCGCATTTCGAGCGTGATGGAAGACGCCAGCGAACTGACGCGCCTCGCCAGAAACCAGGCTCAGAAAGTCGATCGCGTCGTCACCGATATCGCCGAGCGGCTGCGCGTACAAGTGATTCGCGCCGACCGCATCCTTACAGGAACTCTCGAGGTAATCGAGGAGACGGGGACCACCGTTCGCTCTAAGATTTGGGAGCCCGTACATCAGGTTTCGGCGGTCCTCAAGGGCGTGAAAGCGGGACTCGACTTCCTGCGCCAGCGCCGCCGGCCCGAAGGCGAAGCCACCACCGAAGACGAGGAACTTTTTATCTAAGTTCGTTTAGCTGGCGCGCCGACCCTCTGTCAACTCGTTCGCGGCCACCCACGCCGACTACGCGATCCAGCCGCCGCCCAGCACCATTTCTCCACGATAAAACACCGCCGCCTGCCCGGCAGTGATCGCCCGCTGCGGCTCCACAAACGATACGCGTGCTGTGTTCTCGCTCAGCGGTAAGATTTCGGCCTCGGCGGGTTCATGACGATTGCGGATTCTCACCTTGGCGCGCAGTGGCGCGTCGGGTGTGGCGAACGGAATCCAATTCACGTCGCGCACCTCGCAAATCGACCGGCGCAGGTCGCCATCTTCTCCCACAATCAGCCGGTTCGTGGCCCGGTCCAGCGCCACCACGAAAATGGGACGTCCCACCGCAAAGCCGAGTCCACGCCGCTGTCCTACGGTGTAATTGTGCAAACCGTTGTGATGCCCCATCACTTCGCCGGAAGTAGAAACGATCTCTCCTGATTCGCCGAGCTTCGTTGTTTCGCCGCCCGCCCTTTCTTGCTCTTGAACGTAGCTCTCGATGAATTGCACGTAGCTCCCTGATGGCACAAAACAAATTTCCTGGCTTTCCGGCTTTTCAGCAACAGGCACGGCCAACCGGCGCGCGATTTCGCGCACTTCCTGCTTCGTCAATTCGCCGAGGGGGAATTCGGCGCGCGCCAGTTGTTCCTGCGTCAGCCCAAAAAGAAAGTAGGATTGATCTTTCGACTCATCAACCGCGCGCAGCAGCTCGTAACGCCCCGTCTCCGCATTGTGTCGCACACGCGCGTAGTGGCCGGTCGCGATCCGTTCGGCGCCGATTTGCCGGGCGGTCGCGTGAAGATGCTCGAACTTCACGTCGTTGTTGCATCGCGTGCAGGGAACCGGCGTGCGGCCCGCGAGATACTCCTCGACGAACGGCCTCACCACAGTATTCTCAAATTCTCTTTCAAAATTGATCACGTAAAATGGGATGTTGAGGTGCTCGGCCACGCGCCGCGCGTCATGCACGTCGTCGAGCGAGCAGCAGCGGTGCGGCGCCGGTCCTTCGCCTTGAAGCTGCGGCAATCGGCGCTGGTTCCACAGCTGCATCGTTAGGCCGACGATCGGCTGTCCGCGCTCGCGCAAAATTGCCGCCACGGTTGAGCTGTCCACGCCGCCGGACATCGCCACCGCCACCGTTTCCGCTGATGGCGAAAGGCTCGCGGAAATCTCCGCGGGACTGTCGCTCGAAATTTCAAATTGTGAGGTTGAAATCATGCTCGAACTATCGGGTCGGAACCGCGGCCGATTGCGCCGCAACAGGCGCTCTCGGCGAAAGGCTGCGAATGCGCTCCACAACTCCGGGAACCACTTCGATTGCTCGCTCTACTTCTTCCCGCGTTGTTGCGCGGCCGAGGCTGAATCGCAAGCTCGATCGCGCCTCGTCATGGGTCAGTCCAGCCGCCAGCAGCACGTGCGAAGGTTCCGTCGAACCCGAAGAGCAAGCCGCCCCGGTCGAAACCGCAATCCCCTGCAGGTCCAGAGCGATCAAAAGCGCCTCGCCTCCCGCGTTTGCGAAAGTCATATTCGTCGTGTTGGGAACTCTTCGCGTGCGATCGCCGTTTACTTGCGCGCCAGGAATTCGCTCCAGCAGTGCCGACTCCAGCCGGTCGCGAAGCCCGCGAATCCGAGCACTGTCTTCCACCAAAAGTTTCCGCGCCAGTTCCGCCGCCTTGCCGAAGCCGACGATCCCCGGCACGTTCTCCGTTCCAGGACGCCGGTCGCGCTCGGCATGCCCGCCATAGAATCGCGGGGCCAGCGCCGTGCCGGATCGGACATAAAGCGCGCCCACTCCCTTCGGCCCGCAGAATTTATGCGCGGAAATCGAGAGCAAGTCCGCGCCCAGCGCAGTCACATCCACGGGAATTTTCCCTGCCGATTGCACAGCATCGCAGTGAAACCGCACGCCCGCTTCCGACGCAATCCGCGCAATTTCCTCAATCGGTTGAATCGTGCCCAACTCGTTGTTCGCGTGCATCACGCTGATCAGCACCGTCTCAGGACGCAGCGCCCGACGAATCTCCCCGGGATCGACCACGCCGTCCGCTCCGCGCTTCTGCGAAACCGGGACGACCGTAACCTCGATCCCCCGCCGCACAAGTTCTTCGCAACTATGCAGCACCGCATGGTGTTCGATAGACGTGGTAATCACATGCTTGCGGGTGCCCGGCGAAGCCGCGACCACGCCGAAAACGGCAAGGTTGTCAGCCTCGGTGCCGCCGCTCGTGAAAACGATCTCGCTGGGCTTCGCGCCAATCAGAGCCGCCACTGACTCGCGCGCCGCGTCAACTCCAGCGCGCGCACGCTGCCCCGGAGTGTGCACCGAGCCGGCGTTGCCGAAATTATCCCGCAGGTACGGCAGCATGGCCTCCAGCACCGCCGAGTCCACAGGAGTCGTCGCATTGTAGTCGAGGTAGACCCGCATATAGTTATGTTGGAATAGCCAGAATAGCGGTTGGGCCAAAGGGGGTCAAGCGAACGCCATGAACGAAACGCCCGCGCCAAAGCGCAACTTCCTCTCCGCCATCCCCGCCGCCCACCCTACAATTCAGGAACTAATTCCTGCCCCGTCCGGAATACGTAGTGCAGCACCGAGCGGGCGGTCGACGATCACGGAATCATGACGCAGACCAGCAACTCATCGGATGATCGCCTGCTCCGCCGGATGCGGGCAGGAGACGAAGATGCCTTCGCGCATCTCTACCGCGAGAAGCATCCCGCGATCTATCGCTTCGCCCTGCACATGAGCGGCAGCGCAACCGTCGCCGAAGATGTAACCCAAGAGGTTTTCATGGCCCTGATCCGCGAACCCCAACGCTTCGATCCCCGGCGCGGCACCCTCACCGGATTTCTCTTTGGCATCGCCCGAAATCATTTGCGCAAGCGCTGGGACGCGGACCGCCGCCTCGTTCCCTTCGCCGGCAATGTGGACGACTTGGACGACCTCCAATTCACCGCCCCAGCCACAAACGGCCGCAACGCCAACGGCAATGGCCACGCCACCAGCAACATGCCCGCTCCGGCACACGACGAATTCGCCTCCACCGAGACCGTTAGCCGCGTTCGCCAAGCCATTTCAACCTTGCCGGAGAATTACCGCGAGGCCGTCGTTCTTTGCGAGCTTGAGGAAATGACCTACGATGAAGCTGCCCTCGCGCTTGGCTGCCCCGTCGGAACGGTCAGGTCGCGCCTTCACCGCGGCCGCGCGCTCTTGCTCGAAAAACTTCGCGAGGTGCAGCCCGCGCACCGCCCCTCGGCGGTGGGGGAATAATGCAGGAGGTACGTTCAATGGATTGCGCCCAATTCGAGGAATTCCTTCACGAGCTCGATCGCCCCGGCACCGAGGGCTTCGCCCGCCGCGAAGCTGCCCTGACGCACGCCGAATCCTGCAGCCGTTGCGCGATCCTCGTCATGCAATCGGAATCTCTCGACTCAGCTTTGCGAGCCCTCTCCCAGCGCGAATCTGGACGAGAGGCCTCCCCTCTTCTAGCAGCAACGCTGATCGAAGAATTCCAGCATCACAAGTTCGCTTCCCTAGGCCGCAGAGTGAAACGCCAGGTCGCGGCCCTAAGCGCTGCGGCAGCCGTGCTGCTCGCGGTAAGTTTTTGGCTGCACTTTTCGCATTCGCGAACAGCTCCAAACGCGATTGACGAACAGCCCGCCGCTTCCGTCGCACCCCCAGCACCCGTCCAGGTTCCTGCGAACGCGAACGCCGCGCAGCCGTCCGCGCAGGCCGCGGCCGTTTCCCCATCCGCCGCGCCAAACGCGCCCGCCAATGTTCAACGCGCGAGCCTCGAAGCCGAGTCCCAAAGCGACGCCGCCTTCATTCGCTTGCCTTACTCCGACGATCCCGGCAGCCTCGATGATGACGCCGTCGTCCGCGTCGTGCTCACTCCCGCGACGCTCGCTTCTTTCGGTTTGCCCGTCACCGGCATAGGCAGCGGCGAGTCTGTTCAAGCCGATCTAGCGGTTAGTCAGGACGGAATGCCTCAGGCAGTCCGATTGGTTTCAGGAACCAGCTCCAACCAGCAATTTTAATCGAGTCGATACGCGGCCATGGAAAGCATGAAAGCGATTAGCAGGTAACGGAGAAACGAAAATGAACTTCAACCTCAGCTCTCGAACGAACCGCACTGCGGCAGGCATCTCGGTCCTCGCGCTGGTATTCATCACCATGAACCTGCCCGCGCGCGCTCAGTCGCAGACCGTAACTCCCCCGCCTCCTGTCGACAACATTTTCTACCAGAGGATCGGCCCCGGCCCGGTGACCGCAGAGGTCGGCATCGGTTTTGTCGGCTTCGAAGCGGGCATCGGCGGCAAGACGGTCACCGGCGCTCCCTTCAGCGCCACGGTTTCTACTCAAACCACCCAGACGCTCGCCGACGGCAACGTCATTCAGCACTCCACCACCGGCACGTTTGCTCGCGATAGCCAGGGTCGCACGCGTCGAGACATGACCCTCCCCGCCATCGGCCCTTTCGCTGCTTCTGGTGAGACGCCCCCACACATAATTGAGATAAATGACGCGGTCGCCGGAGTGCATTACATCCTCGATCCGTCTCGCAAAGTCGCTCACAAAATGGATCGGCGCCGGCATGGCAAACACGGGAACATCACCAACTCCGGTCCCATGCCGGGTCCTGACGCCGGAGTAGCCATTGCGGTGCAGCCAGGTCCAAACGACAAAGATGAAGTAACCACCACATCGCTCGGAACTCAGACCATTAACGGCATCGAAGCGCAGGGCACGCGGTACACTCGGACCATTCCCGCCGGTCAAATTGGCAATTCCAAGCCGATCACCATCGTCACCGAGCGATGGTATTCGCCCGATCTGCAGATGGTCGTCATGAATAAGCGCACCGATCCGATGACTGGAGATAGCGTCACTCAATTCACCGATATTCAGCGCGGGGAACCAGATCCGGCGCTATTCCAAGTACCCGCTGGTTACGCGGTGAAAGAGGGCGGACCGGCCGTCAGGATTCGAAGGTTCAAGGGACCAGGACAGCCCGCGCTGCCACCGCCGTCTCCGGATGCCGGTCCCGACGAGGTGCCCGCGCCGCCGCCGCCGCAAAATTAACCTCACCCCAACACCACCGGCTTGCGGGCGGAAACCCTCACGCTCCGCCCGCCGGCCCACCAACTCCTTCGTCTTGATACAATCGTCTAGTCGAGTCCGCCATGCCTAACCTGGACGAAACCCAACTTCGGAAGCAGCTCGAAGCCGAGGGCTTCTCGGACACTTTCGTTTGGCAGGATCGACCCAACGCGTTCTATCCTGACCACACCCACGCGGGCCTGACCGCGCACATCATCCTCGATGGCGAGATGACGTTAACCATGAACGGCGAGTCGCACACCTACGCGGTAGGAGACCGTTGCGACGTTCCCGCTGGTGCCACCCACTCCGCGCGCATGGGCTCGCGCGGCTGCCGCTACCTCGTCGCCGAAAAATAGTATCGCGTCGAAGTTGGCCGTTGCCTTCGTAGGGGCGTAGCTCGCCGCGGCGAGCTACGCCCGCGAAACATACTTGCCCACTTGCTTGCCATTGGCCCCGCAGCTCTTGTAGCGCCGCCACCTTGGCGGCGAATTTTCCTCGCTCGCCGCCAGGCAAAAACGCCGGCTCGAAGCCGGCGCGACAAGAGCACTACGCCGCATCGTCGTTCCGAGCGGAGTGTCCCGCGCCTTTGCTTTTGCGCGAAGCGCCGGGACACGCAGCCGAGAAATCTCTCTTCGATTTCATGGACAGCAACGTTTCCAAGGCGAGAGATTAGAGCGCCCGGTCCAGCAACTCCACCACATGCAACACTTCCTGCCCCGTGCCATGAATCTCCGCACCCGCGCGAAGTTGCAAAATGCACCCAGGATTCGCGGTGACGATCACCTGCGCCTTTGTCTCGCGCGCACACTCCATCTTCAACGCCAGCAATTCCAAAGACGCTTCCGTTTCCGTCACGTTATAAACCCCCGCCGATCCGCAACACTGATCGGCAAGCTGCATTTCCGTGAACTCCACTCCCGGCACTGCTCGAATCAGTTTGCGCGGAGCTTCTCGGATTTTCTGCCCATGTGCCAGATGGCACGAATCCTGGTAGGTCACCCGCAGCGCCAGCGTTCGCATCGGCGTGGTCAGCCCCAACTTGGCTAAGAATTCCGTCACATCGCTCACCTTGCCGGCAAATCCGGCAACCCGCTCGTGAAGCAGATCGCTCGTCGAAAAAAGGTGTGTGTATTCCTTCAGCGTCGAGCCGCACCCCGCCGCGTTGGTGACAACCGCATCGAAATCCCCCGCGCCGAACGCGCTCAAATTCTCGCGAGCCAGTTTTCGCGCCACTTCTCGCTCTCCCGCGTGCGCCGGAAGCGCCCCGCAACACACCTGCCCCGCCGGCACTACCACATCGCAGCCATTCGCTTGCAGCACGCGAATCGTCGCGCGACTCAGCTCGCTGAAGGTTGCTTGCGCCACGCAGCCTGCAAAAAACGCCACGCGTGCTCGTCGTTCTCCCACAGCCGGAAATGTCTTGCCCATCTCACCGAAGAAAAACCTCGAGTCGATCTTCGGCAGCAGTCGTTCGCGATCTTGCAGTTCCAATAGCCGCAAAATGCCGCTTCCGCGCGCGACCGCCGCCAATCCAGAGCGTTGATAAACGCGCAACGCTCGCGCCGCCGCCTTAATCCTCCCGGGATAGGGAAGCAGCCGCCTGTATACGAAATCACGCGCCAGCCGCGAAAGCAGCGGACGCCGGTATTGCTTCGCAATCTGCGCTCGCGCCATCTCCACCAATTTCCCGTACTCCACTCCCGACGGGCACGCCGTCTCGCACGCCCGGCAATCCAGGCAGCGGTCGATATGCGTCACGAACGCGTTGCCCAGTTCGAGCCGCCCCTGATCAACAAGTTGCATCTGCCGAATTCGCCCGCGTGGCGAATCCGCTTCCTGCCCCCACAGCCGATACGTCGGACAATGATTCAGGCAAAGTCCGCAATGAACGCACCTCGAGTAATCCGCATACTCCGGTTTGTCCACCGCCGTGAATCCGCTCGTCCCTGCTGCCATTTTCTGCGCTGCCTTCTTCCCGCGGTCTCCGGCCGCCTTTCGGCCCGGTGGAACCCCCCTTGCTTCCGCGTTGACAAACGTCATTCTGAGCGGAGTGTCCCGCGCCTTTGGTTTTCGCGCGAAGCGCCGGGACACGCAGTCGAAGAACCTCTCTTCGATGTCCACAAAACTCGGACGACTTTCATCACACGCTGTGTGGAGTGCGGCGGCTTGCCGCCGCTGGATGACGTCCGGCCCGCTCGCCGTGGCGGAGCTTGCCCTATATCCCCCCCACGAATCGTCCCGGCGCAAGCACGTTCCCCGGATCGAACACTTTTTTCAATCCTTTCATCAACGGCAACTCGCCAGACTCCTTGCCCCACACGTTTATCTCGCTCTTGAATTCCGCGGGGCACGTGAGCAGCACCGCCCGCCCCCCGTCGCTTTCCTCAGAACCGCGAAAAACCCTATTGCACGCTTCCTTCAGTCTTCGAAGAGACTCCGCCGTTCCATCGGCAGCAATCATCTTGAAGTACGCAATCCCCACTCCGCGCATCATCATGCTCCACGGAATATCCGGCTTCTCGGCGCAAGAAACCAGGCCGTCCGCCAGCGCCGCAAGTCCTCCAGGCAGTGTGCTGATTTTGAAGATCGCCGTCGGGGATATCTGCCCGGAGGCCGTCCCCGCAAACTCCCGGATGTAAGCCGCGACCGTTTCCTGATCGGCTTCACTCAGTTCGCCGAAAGACTCGAGCAGATTTCCATCGGCTCGCCGCGCGAGTGCCTCCATATCCCGGTGATAACGTTCCAGCACGGGGCGGTTCCCCGTCACTGAAATCACAACGGACCATTCGCCGTCCCCCACCAGGTCCCAAAGACTCTCGCCGCCGGGCAACGGATTTCCCTGCCCCGCGCCGAGGATTTCCACGCTCTGCGCTCGCAAGTGCGAATTCGCAATTGCATCGCGGAATTCGCACGCGCCGTCCACTCCGTTGAACGCCGTCACAAACGTCCGCGTCTCCGCCGGCAGCGGGAACGTCCGGAAGTTGATCCGCGTAATCACTCCCAGAGTGCCGAGCGCCCCGATCATCAGCTTGTGTATGTCGTAGCCGCTCACGTTTTTCACCACGTGTCCGCCGCTCTTCACCAGTTCGCCCTCGCCTGTGACAAACTCCATCCCCAGCACAAAATCCCGCGCCGTTCCGTAAAGCTGCCGCAGCGACGAGTCAGCGCCCGATGCGATCGTGCCGCCCACCGTGCCCTGGTTCATAAATGGCACCAGGAGTGGAAGAAACTGCCGGTGCCCCGCCAGCACTCCCTCCAGCCGCCGTAAGGGAATTCCCGGTTCCACGCCCAGCGTCAAATCCCCCGGATCGTATGCCACCACGTGGTCAAGCCGCTCCATCTCAAGCGCGATGTCGTACTGCCGCGGAGGCATCCCAATGCCCAGCTTCGTTCCCGCGCCCATCGGCACGATGGCGAGTTTTTCCGACGCCGCGAACTTCACCACCTCGGCCACTTCCCCGCTTGATCCGGGCCGCGCGACGGCGCTGGGCCTCAGCCCGTCAATTTCGTAAGCGGCAAGTTGCGCGGGATCGGCGATTACGTTCGGATTTCCAACAATCTCATTCAATCGGGAAAATATCGGGGTGGTGGTTCTGGTGTTCATGCCGTTGGCGCGGATGGCGTCGCTTTGGGGCGCACGTAAATTTCTCCACAGCCCTTCGAGTTTGGAAAAATCTTCCCGGGATTCAGCAGTGAATCTGGATTGAACACATCGTGAACGCGTTTCATCAGATCTAGATCGGCGTCGCTGAAAAGCAGCGGCATCAGGCGGTCTTTCTCCATACCCACGCCGTGCTCGCCCGTGATCGTCCCGCCCATCTGGATGCAGAACTCGATGATTTCGTCCGCCGCCCGCACCGTGTCGCGAAATTGTTTTTCGTTTCGCTCGTCAAAAAGAATGATTGGATGCAGGTTTCCGTCGCCCGCATGAAAGACGTTCCCGATTTGCAGTCCGTATTTTTGTCCGATCTCGGCGATGCGTCGCAGTGTGGCCGGAAGCTTCGTTCGCGGAATCACTCCGTCTTGCGTGTAGTAGCTCGGTGCGAACCGTCCGGCGGCGCCGAACGCGTTCTTGCGCCCTTTCCACAGCAGCTCGCGTTCATCCGCGTCTCGAGCCACCCGCACTTCGCGGGCGTGGTGTGTCCGGCAGACGTCCGCCACCTCCAAGGCCTCCGCTTCCGTCACTTCGCGCAATCCATCCACATCGATCAGCAACACAGCGGCGGCATCCAACGGAAATCCTGCGTGAACGTAGTCTTCCACCGCCCGAATCGTCCAGCCATCCATCATTTCGCACGCCGCGGGCGTGATCCCGCGCGCCGTAATCTCGGCCACGGTTTCAGTCGCGTCCTTGATCGAGTCGTAGATCGCGAGCAAGGTTTTCACCGCTTCCGGCAGCCGCGTAAGCTTCACAATAATTTCCGTTAACAACCCGAACGTCCCCTCCGAGCCCACGAAAAGCCCCGTCAGATCGTATCCGGGCGAGTCCGGCGTGGTGCCGCCCAGCCGCACCAGTTCGCCGCTAGGCAGCACAACCTCCAACCCCACCACGTGATTTGTCGTTACTCCGTAAGCCAGCGTGTGCGGCCCACCCGAGTTCTCGGACACGTTTCCCCCGATCGTGCAGGCCTTCTGGCTCGAAGGGTCGGGGGCAAAGTGCAAGCCCGCGTGCGCCACAGCGAGACTCAAATCTGCATTCACCACGCCGGGTTGCACAACCGCGCGTTGATTCTCCACGTCGACTTTTACGATGCGGTTCATGCGCGCGAATGACACGATGATCCCGCCGTGCCGCGCCAGTGCCCCGCCCGAAAGCCCAGTCCCTGCGCCGCGCCCCACGATGGGCACGCGATTCTTTTTTGCCAGCCGCACAATTTCCACAACATCCGCAGTCGTGCGCGGGAACACCACGCAGTCCGGGCGCGCCACTTCCACTGAACCGTCGTACTCGTAAAGCAGCAAATCTTCGGGCTTGTGCAGCACGCCGCCCGCGCCAAGCACCTTTTTCAAATCGTGAAGGAGTCTCGGATCCATTGAGATCAGGCGGCATGGCGCAACGCCCGCGCAGTCCCCTGCCGCCGCATCCTCCGGCACTATAGTCGCCGTCCAACCACCCGTCAACGAGGCGCGCCCCCGGAGGTCGCAACCCTTCTTACGCCAAGGTCCGCTTGCGTTCGGTCTCACGTGTACTAAACTATCCGCCCGGAGAAACCGACCCCATGACCGACCTCGTTCGCTTCACCAAAGACGGCGACATCGCCGTCATCACCATCGATAATCCTCCGGTTAACGCCATCGGCCAAGGCGTTCCCGAGGGCCTCGCCGCCGCCATCGAAGCGGTCGAAAAAGATCCCGCCGTCAAAGCCGCCGTCCTGATCGGCGCGGGCAAAACGTTCATCGCCGGCGCGGACATTAATATGTTCGTGCAAATGACTTCCGGCAAAGGCGGACGCATCAATCTGCTTCCATACTTGTTACAAATTGAAGATTGCAGCAAGCCGGTGATTGTTGCGCTGCACGGCAACGCGCTGGGGGGCGGACTCGAGGTTGCGCAGGCGTGTCACTACCGCGTCGCGGCTCCGGATGCGAGAGTCGGGCAGCCGGAGGTAAATCTGGGAATCATTCCGGGCGCGGGAGGGACACAGCGGCTGCCGCGGCTCGCGGGCGTCGCAAAAGCGATCGAAATGTGCACCAACGGCAAGCCGCTGAAGGCGCCGGAAGCGCTCGAGGCGGGGATTCTCGACAAGCTCATCGAAGGCGATCTGCTCGCGGGCGCGAAATCGTTTGCGCGCTCCGTTGTCGGGAAGCCCGCGCCGAAAACGCGCGAGCGCGACGAAAAGCTCGGCTCGCCGGACGAAAACGAACCGATCTTTTCGGCGGCGCGAGAAGTTGTGCGCAAAAAGCAGCGCGGGTTGCCCGCGCCGCTTGCGGCCATCGACGCCATCGAAGCCGCCACGAAGCTGCCGTTTGAACAAGGATGCGAGGAGGAAGCCCGGCTCTTCAACAAGTGCCTTTACTCCGATGAGTCGAAGGCGCTGATTCACGTTTTCTTTGCCGAGCGCGAGGTTGCGAAAATTCCAGACGTTCCGAAGGACACGCCGGTGATTCCGGTGAATTCCGTGGCGATCGTCGGCGCGGGAACCATGGGCAGCGGCATCGCCATGGTTTTCGCCAACGCCGGAATTCCCGCGATTTTGAAAGACACGGACCAGGCGGCGCTCGATCGCGGCCTTGCAACAATTCAAAAAAATTACGCGACGTCCGTAAAGCGCGGCCGCTTCACGCAAGAGTACGTGGACGAGCGGATGAAGTTGATCAAGACCACATTGAGCTACGACGATTTCGCCGCCGCGGATATGGTGATCGAAGCCGTCTTCGAAAGCATGCCGCTGAAGAAGGAAGTTTTCGCGCAGCTCGACCGAATCTGCAAGCGTGGCGCGATTCTTTCGACCAACACCTCAACTCTCAACATTGACGAGATCGCGGCGTCCACTTCGCGCCCGGAGGCCGTGATCGGAATGCACTTCTT
>DATDMO010000300.1:0-6164 GCA_036518755.1 Candidatus Acidiferrales bacterium
CTCGCCCTGCTGCGCAATGCTGTGGAACCGCCACGCCTCTTTGCCGGTCTCGACATCGAGCGCGACGATAAAATTTCCGCCCGGCGATTGCCCGCCGATGCCCTGCATCACTTTGCCCTTCGCCACCAGCGGCCCACCCGTTTCCTGGTAGCCTTTTTTGTAATCGGCTAGAGGCGAATCCCAAATCACGTTGCCCGTCTTCACATCCAGCGCGACCAGATGATCGTCCGACGTCGGCACGATCAGCTTGTCCTCGTAGAGCGCAAGACTGCGCTTCTGCATCGGCCGCGCGTCGCTCGGCAGTTGCCGCGAATATTCCCAGAGCAAGTCGCCGGTCAGCGCGTTCAGCGCTTGCACTTTGTCGCCGTAGCTTTCGATGAAGAGCACGCCATCGTGTTCGAGCGGCGTTCCCTCGTTTTCCCCGTTCGGCAGTGACCACGCCCACTTCACCCGCAGATCGTGTACGTTTTTCTTGGTGATTTCCTTCAGAGGACTGAAACCCTGATCGTCGTAAGTGCGCCTCCAAAGCAGCCATTCTCCGGGCGGCGGATTTTGCAGCATCTCATCCGTCACGGGCGTGAATTTCTCGAGCGGATTCGGCAGCACCACCGGCTTCATCGGCGGAGCCAGCGGCGAAAGCGGCATCATCATCCCTGCGCGTTGTGTCCGACCTCGCGGAATTTGCATCAACGCGAGCGCCTGCGTATCCGTGGGCAATTCCCTCTGCCCCGCCTGTATCCCGTTCGCCTGAAGCACGTAGGCAATGATCTGCGCGGCAGCCTCCGGGCCCAATTGTCCTGGGCTCGCGGGCGGCATCTTCGTGTTGATGTAGTTGAAAAGCTCCACCGCCGACTTTCCACCCCAGTTGTTGCTGAACGTCATCCCGTTGAGCGCGCTCGCGACTTCGCTGCCGCCAAGCGTCTGCCCGTGACAACTCGCGCAGCTCTTCGCATAGAGAACCTTGCCCTGCTCCGCCTGCGCCGCCGTGTAAGTCGCAATCGACCTGCTGCTGAATTCCTGCGCCTGCGCCGTCATTGCCGCAACTATCGCAGCGAGAATCACAGTCACCCGCACGACCCGCCGACCCAATATTTTTCGCAGACTCATACTTATCCCTCCGCCGCCGCGGCGCATTGAACCACTATTCACTCTGGAAAACTAGAGCAATGATATTTTGATGCGAGCAGTCATCCTGAGCGGAGTGGCCCGAGTTTTTAGTTTTGCGCAAAGCGCCGGGCCACGCAGTCGAATGGATCTCTCTTGGAAGTAACCGTGCCTGCGCGAATCGCCTATTCCTCGGTCTCCCGTCCCGAGTGAAGCTTCCACACAATTTGGCGCAGCATCCCGAGCCAGATCACCGCGTCGCGCTCCTGAATGTTCAGCCTCCGCACCACACGGCGGATGCGCTCCTCGGAATCGGCCACGCGCCGCATATCGAGGAACCCGCTCTCTCGCAGCACCTCGATCAACATTTTGGTGATCCGCTCGACTTCCGCCGACGTCGCGAGCGCCACTCTTTCCGGCCGTCGAGTTCCCTTCCCCTCGCGGATCAATTCGTAGAGGCAGACTGCGACAGCCTGCCCCAGATTCATCGAAATATTTTTCTCGCTGGTGGGAATGCGAATCAGCCAGTGGCAATGGCTCAAATCTCTATTCGATAGCCCAAACTTTTCCGAGCCAAAAAGCAGCGCAACGCGGTTAGCCGCCAGCCGCTTGCGAATCAGCCGCGCGCCGTCCGTGGGACAGCGAAGCAAATGATGCAGTTGCCGGTGACGCACCGCCGTGGTCCCGATTACCAGCGTGCAGTCCGCCACCGCGTCGGCAACGCTGTCGAATTGCTCCGCGCTCGCTAGCACATCCGAAGCGCCGACCGCCGAGCGCGCTTCGCGAAACGCAGGCTCGTATGGTTTCACCACGCGCAAGTGGCGAAAGCCGAAATTGCTCATCGCGCGCGCAGCCGCGCCAATGTTGAGTGGGTTGCGCGTTGAGACGAGGACCACGCGCAGACGGTCGGATTCCGCAGATTTAGCCAAGGCGCCCATTCTAAAGCAGTTGCGCCCCGGCCCTGGCACAAACTCGCTGACAAAGCGGCGCGAAGGCTGAGCGTGCGCTCAGCCCTCGCCCGAGTAGCGAACTAGTTTCCTTTGTGGTGCAGGTCCGTGCAGATTGCGACCGCAGTCTGCGGATTGATCGCGGTGCTATCGAATTCGATGTGCTTGATAACGCCGCTCTTATCGATCACGAAAGTGGTGCGCCGCGCAAATTCATATTTGTCGCCGGCCATCGGATATTTTTGCAAAATGCCGTAATCCGTGAGCACTTTGCGGTTCATATCGCTGAGCAGCGGGAAGGTGACGTTAATTTCTTTCGCGAATGCGGCGTTGGCGGGAGGACTATCGGTGCTGATTCCGAAAACAACGGTGTCGCTGGCTTCGATTTTGGCTAGATCAGACTGATAAGCCTGGAGTTCCTGTTTTCAACCGGGGGTGAAGGCGAGAATGTAAAACGCGAGGATCACGTTTTTCTTCCCGCGGAAGCTGCTGAGGGTCATGGCACTCTGCTGGTTGGTCGGCAGCGTGAAATCCGGGGCAGTATCCCCCACCTTGAGCTTGGTGGTGGCGATGGCCGCTTCCTGACTCTGCGCCGCGGACGGCAACGCGGCAACCATGAGCGCGAGGAGGGCTGCGACCGCTACAAATTGCTTCATGTAGAGCTCCTTCCCGTAGGGTTGGGTGCACCGAAATGTTATCAGACTATCATTCTAGTTAGAAGGGATTGTCGCGCCATGCTGACGGCCCCATGCCTTTGGTTTCAGCGGGTTAGGGTAATTTCGATCCGTCAAATTCGGCAGATCGAAGCGCGATTTCAGCAGCACGGCGAAAAACGCGAATTTTCGCGTTCCGGGAGCGGAGGCGGGAGGGCTATGAAAGTTCGGCGAGGCGGTCCCGAAGCTTTTGGAGTTCGATCTGGCGCTCGACGACGGTGGCGCGGAGCGCGTCAACGACGTGCCCCGGCGCTTTGCTGGTGAAACTTTCATCGCTGAGACGTTTTTGCTTCGACTCGATATCTTTTTCGAGGCGGTCGATTTCTTTTTTCAGGCGCGCGATTTCGGCGGGCTTATCCACCGCATCGCCATACGCGATTCGCAAATCAAATGCGGCCGTCGAGCGAATGGTTCCACCTTTGGGATCCAGATGATCCTTCGAGATGCGCAGTTCCGAGAGGGAGGCGAGACGCAGGAGCGGGTCCATATTTTCCTGGATTAGAATTCGCAGCGTCAGACCTCGCGACGAAAAATCGGCGGCGACTTTTTTCTTCGGATCCAATTTCATCTCGGCGCGAATATTTCGCAGAGAGACGATAATTTCCTGAAGCGTCGCCATGGAATCGTCCGCGCCGACGTCGGTCCATTGCGTGCGCGGCTCCGGGAATTTGTCGAGCGCGATGGAGCGCGCACCGTCGGGCTGCGGCAGCTTGTGCCAAAGCTCTTCAGTGAGAAACGGCATCACGGGATGCAGCAAGCGCAGCGCGGCATCCAGCGCGGCGAAAATATTGCGCCACGCGGGGACTGCGATTTCGCGATTGGGATTCGCGAGCTGCGGTTTCACCCATTCGATATACCAGTCGCAGAAAGCGCCCCAGAAGAATTGGTAGATCGTTTGGCAGGCTTCGTGGAAGCGGAAATTCTCGAGGGCGTCATTGACCTGCGCGGCGACGGATGCGAGGCGCGAAAAAATCCAGCGGTGCGCCAGCGCTCCTTCGCCGGGAACGGGATAGGGCGCTTTGGCGCGAATTTCCGGAGCGGCGAGCTCGTCTAAGGTGAGGCCGTTGGCTTCAACTTTTTCCAAATTTACGAAAAGGAAGCGCGCCGCATTCCAGATTTTATTTGCGAAGGCGCGGGCGCCGAGGATGCGGTCTTCGGTGAGCGCGATGTCGGTGCCGGGCGCGGCCATGCTTGCGAGCATGTAGCGGAGCGCGTCCGTGCCGTATTGCTGGGTGAGTTGCAGCGGATCGACGCCCGTGCCCTTGGTCTTGGACATCTTGGCGCCTTCCGCGGTGCGAACAAGCGAATGCAGATAGAGGCGGCGAAACGGGATTCGATCGCGCGGCTCTTTGCCGCCGGCGAGATGCAGGCCCATCATGATCATGCGGACATCCCAGAAAAATAAGATGTCGTAGCCGCTGATTAGCAAACTCGTGGGATAGAAGGTGCGCAGATCTTCGGTATCGTCCGGCCAGCCGAGGGTGGAGAACGGCCAGAGGGCGGAGCTGAACCACGTGTCGAGAACATCCGTATCCTGCGTGAGTTTTTTGCCGCCGCACTTCGTGCATTTCGGGGGGACGCTTGCAGCGCGTGCGTGGCCTTCCACAATTTCGACGCGCGAATCGGTGGCGGGGACCATTTCGTTGCAATCAGCGCAATGCCAAACCGGGATACGGTGCCCCCACCAGAGCTGGCGCGAGATACACCAATCGCGAATATTTTCGAGCCAGTGCAGCAGGATCGTCCGCTGATTTTCGGGAACCACTTCAATCAGGCCTTCGCGCACGGCTTTCTCGGCGGGCTCCGCGAGGGGTTTCATTTTCATGAACCATTGCGTGGAAATGCGCGGCTCGACGATGGACTTGCAGCGGTCGCAAACGCCGACGGCGTGCATGTGCTCTTTCACACCCTCGAGCAGGCCCAATTCTTTCAAATCGGCGACGATGCGGGCGCGCGCGGCGAAGCGCTCGACACCGGCATATTTCCCGGCGGCTTCGTTCATGTGACCGTCGCTGGTCATCACGTCGATTTGAGGTAGGTTGTGGCGCTTGCCGATTTCGAAGTCGTTGGGATCGTGCGCGGGGGTGATTTTCACGACGCCGGTGCCGAACTCGCGGTCAACATACGAATCGGCGATGATGGGAATTTCGCGATTCATCAACGGCAGCATCACGGTCTTACCGACGAAGCGCTGATAGCGTTCGTCATCCGGATGAACGGCGACGGCGGTATCGCCGAGCATCGTTTCGGGACGCGTGGTGGCGACGACGAGAAATTCCTTCGAGCCAGCGATGGGATAGCGGATGTTCCAAATTTCTCCGGCGCGCTCGTGATGGACGACTTCGAGGTCGCTGATGGCGGTCTGGCAGCGCGGGCACCAATTGACCATGTAGCGGCCGCGATAAATCAGGCCTTCGCGATAGAGGCGCAAAAAGGCTTCGATCACCGCGCGATAGAGGGCGGGTTCGAGGGTGAAACGCTCGCGCGTCCAATCGCAGGAAGCGCCGAGGCGGATCATCTGGTCTTTTATTACGCCGCCGCTTTCTTCTTTCCACTTCCAGACACGGCGCTCGAATTCCTCGCGGCCCAAATCCTGGCGGCGGAGCTTTTCTTTGGCAAGCTGGCGCTCGACAACATACTGGGTGGCGATTCCGGCGTGGTCCATTCCGGGGAGCCAGATAGTGCGGTGGCCACGCATGCGATGCCAGCGGACCAGCATATCGATTTGGGTGTGTTCGAGCATGTGGCCGATATGAATCGAGCCAGTGATGTTGGGAGGAGGAAGAGCTATCGAAAACGGAGCGCCGTTCCCGGAATTTTCGGCGCGGAAAAGTTTTTCGTCGAACCAGGACTTGGCCCAGCGCTCTTCGATCTCCTGCGGCTCGTAAGCCTTGGGAATTTCGCGGGTGATGGCTTCTTCGTGCATGAATTTTCAGTCGAGGCTGAAGAACCACTATAAGGGCCGAGCGCGGAAGGCGTCAATCTGGCGGGACAAGCATCGGTAGGCAGTTTCCAGTAAGGCGTCAACTGGACTTGACCGGGCGTTGGTATACTCGGTCGGGCGAAGAATGTCATGCTCTCCGTCTTAGAACTCGTTCCTGCCACCCGCATTGGCGTCAAGTTATCCGACGGCGCCTTCAAGTCTGAGCGGCATTTCTTCGATTTTGTGGTCGACGGACATTCGCTATGTGAACAAGTGGGTAAGCCTCGGGACATGATTTCAGTTCTCTGTTACGAATACGTACGCCCCGAAACCATTAAGGCCGGAAATCGGCTGCTTTTGACTGAGAAGGCCGTGATCCCTAATGGCAGGCGTGAATTGTTCATCTGCTCGGAATGCGGAGACATTGGGTGTGGCTCCGTCACTGCATTGATTATCAGAGAGGGTTCGTCGATTGTT
>DATDMO010000301.1:0-2248 GCA_036518755.1 Candidatus Acidiferrales bacterium
TCGCGAGCCGATGAAATGCCTTCACGGTTTTCTAAACTCCTCATTGAACGGCATTCGACCCGCGAGTTCGATGACGCGCGCCCGGTCACGCTTGCCGAGCTTGCACGGTTTCTCGGCTGCGCAGCGAGGGTGCGATCCAAGTGGACCAGCACCGTCGGCACGGCGGGCGAAGCTTCCGAGGAATCCTACGCCTTGAGGCCCTATCCCTCAGGAGGCGCGGCTTACGAGCTCGAGCTGTATCTTACGGTCGCCGATTGCGACGGCCTTGCGCGCGGATTTTATCACTATGATGCCGACCAACACGCGCTGACGCCGATCAATGTGCATTCGCAAGAGATCGAAGCGCAACTTGCATCGGCCCAATTCGCCATGGGTGTCACCACTGTGCCGCAAGTTCTGATCACGATAACAGGGCGTTTTGGACGCGTGGCGTGGAAGTACAGTTCGGTCGCCTATTCGCTCATTCTCAAGGATGTCGGCGTATTGCTTCAAACGCTCTATTTGACGGCAACCGATTTGGGACTTGGCGGCTGCGCGATCGGAACCAACAACATCGATCTGTTCTCAAAAATGACGGGACTTCAATTCCACGTCGAAGGACCGGTGGGCCACTTCGCGCTCGGCCGCGGTAAAGCAACCGATCCGGAAATCGGCCCAGCTTCCTGAGGTTCCCGCAATCGTCGAAGCCCTTGGCGATGGCAATGACCTGCGCCCCCTTTCACTCCGGGACAGGATATTTGCTGACCAGGTGGTCAAGGGACGCGCTTCGCTCCTCATCCGAAAGCTCGCGCATGGCGATGATCTGCGCCTCCCAAAGGCTCCGGTACAGGTCGACGTAGTCGGGCGACCAGACTTGTGCAGTCGGTCCTCGCAGGCCCCGAAGCCAGACCAGACAACGCCGCTTGCTTGCCGACATGCGCTGAACTCCCGCGCAAAGCAGGAAATATTACGGAAAGTTTATCGCTTCCGCTGTTGTTCCCAGTCGGAAAAGTTTAAAAAGATTTTGCTCTCAGATTTGAGGCCAAGCCATTGATTTGATTGGTCGGGGCAGCTGGATTCGAACCAACGACCTGCAGTACCCAAAACTGCCGCGCTACCAGGCTGCGCTATACCCCGATCATTTTGGAAAGCCTGTCGATACACGCTTAAAGCACGGCCAGCAAGACCGAAGCCCTCCCGGATTTAACGGCTGCCGGCCATCTGACCATGAGGGCCCGCGCGGATCTGAACCAGCCATTAAAGCTTCCCAAGCGGCTGAGCGCCTCGCGCGCCGGCCCGACTCAACGGCCATTGAAGAGCGGATGAGCAACGCGGTCGCCAGGTGCGATGCCGTATTTCTGCGCCGTGCCGGCAATCACTTCCAGCACGCCTTTTGCCAACCCCCTCGATGAAATAATTTTTGTAGACAGGGGCTCCGTATTCTCGGCGATCCGCAAGATCCGACCGTCGGCTCGAATGAAAATCATGTCGAGCGGGACGTAAGTATTTTTCATCCACATCGAGACTTCCTGCTCGGGCGAAAAATCGAACAGCATTCCTTTTCCCTCAGCCAATTCCTTTCGATACATCAGCCCGGTGGTTTTCTCTTCTTCAGTCGTCGCCATTTCGACCGAGAACACGTGCACGCCGGTTTTGGTTACGATCTCAAGCGGCTGGACGCTTGCTGCGTGCGTCTGGCCGACGGCGAATACGTACAACACGCCTGCCAAAACGAAAATGATCCAAAAAGGCGCGCGCAATTTGCCGCAACCAAGCCTTTCAAAGGAGTTCATAGACAACTTACCTCGACTACCGACCCTGGATTCCTGGCTGCAATGCGGACACAGGCCTGCTGAAACATTTAATTGTTTTTCCACAGGCACGCACGCCGCCAACCCGACAAGCTCGAGAAGCGCAGCCCAAAAGAGACCGTAGCCTGGGGATCGTGGCAAATGCCAGACTTTGGGCGCTTAGGCGGCGACCCACCGATGCAATGGGCTCCCCATCAGCTTGCATGCACCCAGTGCACTGCGCGATTAATGCGAGGAAAGTACGGGCGAGCCGGTCTCGGGATGAATTTCAGCGGCCATCATGCCCTTGGAACCCGGTCCATACCGCACCAGCACGTACTGGCCGGGACGAAGTTCGGTCATTCCATAACGCCGCAACGTTTCCATATGCACAAAGATGTCCGGCGTCCCCTCACCACGGGTCAGGAAACCGAACCCACGCAACCGATTAAACCATTTCACTTGGGCAAGCTCAAGCC
>DATDMO010000302.1:0-3413 GCA_036518755.1 Candidatus Acidiferrales bacterium
GTCGAAACTGCAACAAGCAGGCTACAACCGGCTGCGCTACACGGCCAAGCGCACGATGATGCTGGCGCAGAGGCTTTACGAAGGCGTCGATCTGGGCGACGAGGGATCGGTGGCGCTGATCACTTATATGCGCACGGATTCGGTGCGGGTTTCGAATGATGCGGTGGCGCAGGTTCGCGAACACATCGGCTCGACCTATGGGCAGAACTATCTGCCCGAGAAGCCCAACTTCTTTAAGAGTAAGAAGGATGCGCAGGACGCGCACGAGGCGATCCGTCCGACAGATGTATCGCGCACGCCCGAGAGTGTGAAGCGGTATCTGGAAGACGACATGTTCAAGCTCTACCAGATGATCTGGCAGAGGTTCGTGGCGTCGCAAATGGTGCCAGCGGTGTTCGACCAGACCACGATTGACGTGGAAGCGAACGGCTACACGTTCCGGGCCAGCGGTTCCGTCATCAAGTTCGACGGCTATCTGGCCGCGTATCAGGTTGTGAAAGACGAAGAAGAGAAGGAAGACGAAGGCGATACCGATAGCCGCATTCTTCCGCGGGTGAGCGAAGGCGAAAAACTGAATCTCGAGAAAATCCGCCCGGAACAGCATTTCACGGAACCGCCGCCGCGGTACACGGAAGCCACGCTGGTCAAAGAGCTGGAAGAGAAGGGCATTGGCCGCCCATCCACGTATGCTGCAATTATTTCGACGATTGTGGAGCGCGAGTACGTGAACAAAGAGCAAGGCCGGTTCACGCCGACGCTGCTGGGCGAAAAGGTGAGCGATCTGCTGGTGAAGTCGTTCGAGGACATTTTCGACGTGGGCTTCACCGCGCGCATGGAAGACGAATTGGATGAAATTGAAGAAGGCAAGCTCCCGTGGCGAACGTCGGTGAAGGAATTCTGGGATCGCTTCGAGGTTGATCTCGAAACCGCGTCGGACAAGATGGTGTCGTACAAGGCGGGCATTCCTACGGGCAAGAAGTGCGAGAAGTGCGGCCAAGGCGAATTGCTGGAACGCATCAGCCGCCACGGATTCTTTTTGGGTTGCTCACGTTATCCGGAGTGCGATTTCATCCAGGATCTTGCGGAGCACGGCAGCGCGGACGTGGAAGAGGGCGGGACCGTCTATTGCGACAATTGCGGCAAGGAAATGGCGATCAAGCGCGGCCGCTTTGGCACGTTCCTCGCGTGCACGGGCTATCCGAACTGCAAGACCACGCGGCGGCTGCACAGCGAGACGAAGAAGGCGCTGCAGCCGGATGTCCCCATCGGCGAAAAGTGCCCGGAGGACGGCGGGGAATTATTGCGGCGCGCGGGCCGGTATGGGGATTTCATCGGCTGCCAGAATTATCCGAAGTGCAAGTACACGCGTCCGATTACGCTGGGAATCAAATGCCCGAAGTGCAATGAAGGAGAGTTTGTCCGGCGCGGCACCGCGAAGGGACGAGGGCGCGGCAGGATTTTCTATGGCTGCAGCCGTTATCCAGATTGCGATTTCACCACGCCGTTTGAACCGATTGCCGAGCCGTGCCCGAAGTGCGGGGCGCCGTTTATTGTCGAGAAGCGGACGAAGCAAGGGAATTTCCGCGCGTGCATCAACGAAAAGTGCGATTGGGAAGTGGCCGCGCCCGAACCCGCACCTTTCGTCCATCCGCAAGCTCCGCCTGCCACGGAACCAGTAGGCGCGGGCGCGCCGTCGAAGCACTGACGCACGTAGTATCAGTACGCCTACGAGACAACGTTAGGTCCGCCTCGAGATCGAAAGCGCTGTGGTACCCGTAGACAATACTCACGACTCCCCATTTGGAGGGACTGGGATCCCGAAAGAGTGCGGGAAAGGGTTCGCGTTTTGTTCGCTTGACAGGATCTTTCGCTTGCCTATAATATCTAGCTAGTATAGAGCGGCTCGGCCGACTATAAATCTGACTATCGGAGTCCTTAAATGAAGATTCAAGAAATTGAGCAGCAGCTGGAGCAAGAGCCAGAAGTCCAAGAAATCCTCAAGAAGTTTGGTTTTCTCCGGGATGGCTACACATTTTCCGTACGCCTCCACGGTGAATCTCGAGATAAGAGGCGGACATCGGTATTCGAAAAATACTGGAAGCCCGAAACAGACTCGATTTGCATCCGCTTCAAACCAATCGCCGAACAATCGAATGTGGTTTCCCGCCCAGAGGCTCACTCAACCAGCGTTGCCCCCAATGATCCCGGGGGTACGAAAGTTGCACCCCCAACTGGACCCACATTCGATTTGATTCGAGCGCTGGATCGGGCAGAGTCTCGCCCAGGCTACAATTTTGTTGCCTTAAAGTGGTTTCGCGATACGGCCCTACTGTTGGAGGGTTTTTCTTGGGCAAACGCCGATACGGTGCGGAAGGGCGTGCTGAGCGATGCGATAAATAGGCGATTGATCCTGACCAACCCGGTCTCGAACCCCAAAAACCCTCAATTTCCAGTGACTGCTATACGGCTAAACCGGCTTATGCCTGAGGTGAAAGCGATTTTGGGAACCGGGGGTGAGAGCGTGCCCGACTTCCATCCCGCTCAGATCCGAGGAGAGAACCTGTCCGCGACCATATTGCGCGACAGGCGCTAATATTGGCGCTCTATTACCTAGAGACCAGCGCTCTCGTGAAGTTGTATGTCCGCGAGCCTGGCACGGACAGGATGATCCATCTGGCGAGCGCCGCGACCGAGAATCGCTTCGCGGTGCTCGCACTATCACATATCGAATTCCGGTCCGCGATAAGGCGGCGGGAGCGAGCTGGAGACATCGACCCGAGGGTGGCCGGTATGATTCTCGACCAATTTCAACAGCACCTTGAAGCTAGGTTTCTGAGGCAAGTGGTGAATGACGCCGTGCTGGACGGGGCGGCGGAAATGATAGATCGGTACGCGCTCCGTGCATTCGACGCTATTCAACTGGCTGGTTGCTTGGCGCTCAAAGCCGCCGTCGGCACGGAATCTCCAACTTTCGTTTGTTCCGACCAGCGCCTACTTGAGGCGGCTCAATCAGAGCTACTACCTATCTTCGATCCTTGCTCGGAGATGGATGAGCCAAGCTAGATAGATAGGGTGTGGGATGCTCCGTTTGGAAGACGACTCGACAACGAGCCGATTGCCGAGCCGTGCCCGAAGTGCGGGGCGCCGTTTATTGTCGAGAAGCGGACGAAGCAGGGGAATTTCCGCGCTTGCATCCGCGAGAATTGCGATTGGGAAGTGGCCGCGCCCGAGCCCGCACCATTCGTGCATCCGCAAGCTCCGCCTGCTCAGGAACCAGTGGGCGCGGGCGACCGATCAAGGCCCTAGCGTTCTTCATTGTCCAGCATGGCTGGAGCCTTCCTCCCACCCCACATCGAAGAGAGGTCCTTCGACTGCGTGCGCCGACCGTTCGACGAAAACGCGAACGGAAAGGC
>DATDMO010000303.1:0-2667 GCA_036518755.1 Candidatus Acidiferrales bacterium
GCGTGCCGGAAAGTTTTCTTGCGAAGATTTTTCAAAAACTCACTCGAACCGGCGTGCTGGCATCGTCGCGTGGCGCGGTGCGGGGGTATGCGCTGGCGCGCAGACCCAAGGATCTGTCTGTGAAAGAAATTCTTCTGCCACTGGAAGGATCGGATCTTCTCGACCGCTGCATTTTCTGGAGCCACAGATGCGCAGACGATGATCCCTGCCCGCTCCATTTTCGATGGAAGAAGGTTAGAGAACGAATCATAGGCGATCTTATGGAGCGAACCACGCTGGCTGACTTGGCGAAGGCTCGGGGACATAGCCAAACCGGTGCACAGAAGCACGTGAAAGAATAATGCTCGAAAGTCAGATTACACAGATCCAGGCTGAACTTCCCCGGAGCGATCACCACAAGAATTTGATCGCCTGCCAGGTCGCTTGTCCCGTGCACACCGATGCGCGCGGGTACGTCCGCGCGATTGCCGATGGCGATTTTGAACAAGCGTACCTGATCGCGCGAGGTCCCAATCCGTTTGCATCCATTTGTGGGCGAATCTGTGGTGCGCCATGCGAGCTTTCGTGCCGTCGCGGAAAAATTCCGCGCACCGACGACGATGGCTCATTCGTTGCGCTTGATCGGCCCATTGCGATTCGCGCGCTAAAACGATTCGTCTGCGAAGCCTATGGGGCCGAAGCGCGGCCACCAGACCAAATTCTGCAAGCCCTCAGGAGCCATGTTTCGCAAATCGCCGGCGACGCCGAGGAAATGGCATTCCTACTGCGCGCTGCTACTCAAGGAAGGTTGATTCCTGCCAACGGAGACGGCGTTGCTATCATCGGTTCGGGCCCGGCCGGGCTCAGTGCCGCGCATGACCTCGCGCTTTTAGGCTTTACGCCGGTGGTGTTCGAGTTGGAGCCGGTGGCTGCGGGCATGCTTGCGGTCGGTGTGCCTGAATACCGGCTGCCACGCGAATTGATTAGGCGCGAAGTCGCCGTCATCGAGGCCCTCGGCGTGAAGATTCGCTGCAGTAGCAAGATCGGGCAGGACGTTTCTTTTCGCTCGCTAAGAGAAAATTTCTCTTCCGTGATTATCGCTGTGGGCGCAAAGCGCCCAAGAGCCTTAGGGCTTCCCGGTGAGCAGGGGCCGGGTGTTTATGGCGGTATTGATTTCTTGCGCGCTGTCGCGCTGGGCGAAAGCTTGCAGCTGGGCTCGGACGTCGTCGTGATCGGTGGCGGCAATGTCGCCTACGACGTCGCGCGCACCGTCGTAAGGCAAGCCGCCTACGATGCTGCACGTGTCGCAGCTCGTCTCTCGGCAATAAGCCGAGTTCGATTGATCTCTCTCGAAACGCTGGAGGAAATGCCCGCCGATACGGTGGAAATTCGCGAAGGCGAAGAGGAAGGGATCGAGCGGCTCTCCGGTTGGGGCCCCGTGGCGATTCAACGCGGGGAACGGGGAAACGTCGTTGGCCTAGAAATCAAACAGTGCTTGCGCGTTTACGATGAGCAGAAGCGTTTTGCGCCGCAATTCGACGAAGCGAATCGGCAGATTCTGAACTGTGACACTATTTTGATTGCCGCCGGGCAAGCGCCCGATCTGTCTTTCTTGGAGGAGGGCGGCACTGACGTCGAACAATTCCGCCCCGGCTGGCCCAAGGTAGATCCAGTCACGCTCATGACCACGGCGAAAGGCGTCTTTGTCGCCGGAGATCTTGCCCATGGAACGAGACTGTTGATCGATGCCGTGGCTTCGGGAAAGAAAGCAGCTCGCTCCGTCTATGAGTACGTTACCGGTCGTGCGCTTCATCCGGAAACGCTGATGAGCTTCATTCGGCTCGACCGCTATCAGCGGGAACGCCGTTACGAGCAGATCCGACGCGTGGAGTTATCAACGCCATCCGCGCAGGAGCGTTTGCGAGAACCAACGGCGCAGGTGGAAAAATGCTTCACCTCGAACGAAGCAATGCGCGAGGCGTCGCGCTGCCTCGATTGCGGTGTCACGCCGGTGTTTGATGGGAATCGCTGCATTCTATGCGGCGGTTGCGCCGATGTCTGTCCCACACTGTGTCTGAAAATTATTTCGCTCTCAGCGCTGAAACCAACGCCGGATATCGCCGAGCTGCTGGGTTCGGAGCTTGGCGACGACCCGAACCTAGAGAAGAATTCGGCAATTCTGAAAGACGAAGACCGCTGCATTCGCTGCGCGCTGTGCGTGGAGCGTTGCCCTGCTGACGCCATCGCCATGGAGCGCGTGAGCTTTCAAACCGAGTGGAGGACCGCATGACCACCGCCCCGAAATCGACGCAAACCAGCGGTTCGCGCCTCGATCCCGAAGCGATGCCGCGGCGGGATTTTCTTGGCCTCGCTGCGTGGTGGTCGGCGGCAGCGGCGCTGCTTTTTGGTTTCTTTGGCGCGATGCGGTTACCGAAAGCTGCGGTGCTTCCCTCGCCAGCGAAAAAATTTAAAGTCACGCTTCCCCCATCGCTCACGTCGGCGCAGCCGTATCTCCCTATTGGCCGCTCTGTGGCCATCGTGAAGGAAGGAAATAGTGTCCATGCTATTTCTCGCATCTGCACGCATTTGGGCTGCATCGTGAAGCCCACTGAGACCGGGTTCGATTGCCCCTGTCACGGCTCCAAGTTCGCCAAGGACGGCTCTGTGATCAAAGGCCCGGCGCCGAAA
>DATDMO010000304.1:0-2348 GCA_036518755.1 Candidatus Acidiferrales bacterium
GACGAGAAGCAAGTCCGCGATCTGATCATCGTGGGCGCCGGGCCTTCTGGACTGGCGGCTGCCGTGTATGCCGCATCGGAAGGTCTGGACGCGCTGGTAATCGAAACAAATGCGCCGGGCGGGCAGGCGGGATCGAGTTCAAAAATCGAAAACTACCTGGGTTTCCCGACGGGAATTTCCGGGCAGGAGCTGGCGGGGCGCGCGATCACGCAGGCTCAGAAGTTCGGAGCGAAGATGATGGTGGCGCACGATGTGGTCAAGCTCGATTGCGCGAAGCGTCCGTACAAAGTCGTGCTGGACAATGGAACGGCCCTGGCGGCCCGTTCGATCGTGATCGCGACGGGCGCGCAGTATAAGAAGCCGGGCATGCCGAATCTGGCCAAATTCGAAGGGCAAGGCGTGTACTACGGCGCGACATACATGGAAGCGCAGCTATGCAAAGAGGAGGACGTGGTCGTTGTGGGGGGCGGAAATTCCGCCGGCCAGGCCGCGGTTTATCTTTCGCAGACCGCGCGCAAGGTACACATGCTGGTGCGTTCGGGCGAATTATCGGACACGATGTCGCGCTATCTGATCCGGCGGATCGAAGAGAATCCCTCGATTGAATTGCACTACCGGACGGAAATCGTGGCGCTTGACGGTGGCATGCATCTGGAACGCGTCACGTGGCAGAACAAGGCCGCGGGCGGGATTTCGACGCGCGACATTCGCCACGTCTTCATCATGGCGGGGGCGTCGCCACGAACCGAATGGCTGCGGGACTGCGTGGCGCTTGACGGCAAAGGATTCATTCTAACGGGGCGTGACCTGGACTCGGTGGACAACGCTCAAGCCTGGCCGCTGCAACGGCCTCCGCTCATGCTGGAGACGAGTTTGCCGGGAGTATTCGCGGTGGGAGACGTTCGCGCGGGAAATGTGAAGAGGGTCGCGTCGGCTGTGGGCGAGGGAGCCATCGCGATCCATCTGGTGCATCGCGCGCTGGCAGAGGTTTAAGAGGCGCCGATCTGCTCTCGGACGTGTGGCGAACTGGGCGCGACATCGCGACGCGGATCTTGCGCGAGCCTTGGACCACTGCTAGGATGAAGGTTGCTGGTGGGCTGCATCCCGGTTGGGAGCGGCACCGGAGGCAAAAATGAGCGCAATACCTCTCGCGGGCAGCGGGAAAGTAACCGTGCCCGATGTTCTCTCCTGGAAGAGTTCCGCTGGGCCGTCCGGATCGAAACACAAGAAAATCACGTGTCTGACGGCGTACGACTATCCGAGCGCCCGGCTGCTCGACGAAGCGGGAGTTGACATTCTGCTGGTGGGCGATTCGCTGGCCATGGTTGCGCTGGGCTATGAAAACACCTTGCCGGTCACGATCGACGAAATGCTCGTGCATCTTCGCGCGGTGCGGCGAGGAACGCGGCGGGCACTGCTCGTGGCGGACATGCCGTACGGGAGCTACCACGTTTCGGCGGAAGAGTCGGTGCGGAATGCGATTCGACTGGTGAAGGAAGGCGGGGCGGAAGCGGTGAAGATCGAGGGCGGCGAGCGGCGAATCGAGCTGATCGCGCGGCTTGTCGAGGCGGAGATTCCGGTGATGGGACACGTGGGACTGACGCCACAATCGGTAAACGCGATGGGCGGCTTTCACGTGCAGGGGAAGTCGTTGCAGGCCGCGCGGCAAGTGGAGCGCGACGCGCGCGCCGTGGAGGCGGCGGGGGCGTTCTCGGCCGTGCTGGAGTCAATGCCGCGCGAGTTGGGCGCGCGGATCACGCAATCGCTGCGAATCCCGACGATCGGAATCGGCGCGGGCCCGGATTGCGACGGGCAGGTGCTCGTGTTCCACGATCTGATGGGCCTGACGCTGGGTCATTCCCCGAAATTCACGCGGCAATATGCGAACCTCGCGGCGGAAATCTCGCGAGCCGCATCGGAGTTCTGCGCAGATGTGCGCGAAGGAAAATTTCCTTCGGACGCGGAGTCGTACCATTCGCCTGCTGAGATGCGCGAGGAATTTGCGAGGGGGATAAAGTAAAGAGATCGCGAAGGTGCGACACGGGTGGTTCAGAAATCTTTTGTTTTGCCGCCTCCCGTGGCGCTTCGATTTTCGTTTTGGCGAACTGGCGATCAGCGGGTACCTTGCTATCGCACATCAAAAAGCCGGGACGGCTTATGCAGAGGGGCCTTTCTTACGAATAAAAGCATAGGTACAGCGGCGAGTTTCCGGGGAACCAAACGAGCACCAGAATTCGAATTAAGGAAGGGAGGCGGCGATGACGGTTGAGGATTATCGCGAGCTGTACGACTTCAATTCCTGGGCCAACGGGCGGACGCTCGATTCGTGCGCGCCGCTGACGCCGGAA
>DATDMO010000305.1:0-3649 GCA_036518755.1 Candidatus Acidiferrales bacterium
CTCAACAGCATTGAAGCAACGATGCAGACCGAGGGACTGCTGAAGCAATCGCAGCAACTGGCCACCGAACTTCAGACGCAACAGAAGGAGTTGCAGCAGACCAACGAGCAGTTGGCGCAAAAAGCGCAGCAGCTGGCCGAACAGAACGTGGAAGTAGAACGCAAGAACCAAGAAATCGAGCAGGCCCGGCGCGCCCTGGAAGAGAAGGCCAAGGAATTGGCTCTCACTTCGAAGTACAAATCGGAGTTTTTGGCCAACATGTCGCACGAACTGCGCACGCCCCTGAACAGCATTCTGGTTTTGGGCCAGCAGCTCACGGACAACCCCGATCGCAATTTGTCGCCGAAGCAGGTTGAGTTTGCGCGCACCATTCATGCCGCCGGCACCGATCTTCTGAACCTGATCTCCGATATCTTGGATCTCTCGAAGATCGAGTCCGGCACCGTTTCCGTGGAAGCCGAGGAAGTGTTCTTCAGCAGCTTGCTTGACATGGTCGCTCGCCCCTTCCGTCACGAGGCCGAGAACCGGCGGTTTACTTTCGAAGTGGAGACCGAGCCGTCTCTCTCTCGCGGGCTTGTGACGGATTCCAAACGGCTGCAACAAGTGCTGAAGAATTTGCTTTCTAACGCGTTCAAGTTCACAGAGCAGGGCAGCGTGCGGCTATCCGTGTCGTCGGTCACAAGCGGTTGGAGCCAGGATCACCCAGTGTTGTCGGTGGCGCCCTCGGTGATTGCGTTCGAAGTGTCCGATACGGGGATAGGGATTCCCGTCGAGAAGCAACGGATCATTTTCGAAGCCTTCCAGCAAGCAGACGCAGGGACCAGCCGCAAGTACGGCGGTACGGGCCTCGGTTTGGCAATCAGCCGCGAGCTGGCGAGCCTGCTGGGCGGCGAGATACAGCTGCAGAGCACTCCCGGCAAGGGCAGCACGTTTACCCTCTACTTGCCTCAAATCTATGTCGGACCTTCGACGGGAATCGTTTCAGTGGACCGAAAAGCGGCTGCAACGTCGAGCTTGCCTGCTCAATTGGCGAGCACAATTTCGGAGCGCTCCGTGCCCGTGGTTCGCGACGATCGTGAAAACCTCAAGGTGGGCGACCCAATTTTGCTGATCGTGGAGGATGACCCTCATTACGCCGGGATCCTGCGCGATTTGTCTCACGAAAAGGGGTTCAAAGTTCTGGTGGCGCCTAGGGGAGCGGATGCACTGGCTCTGGCCGCCGAGTTTCAGCCCACGGCTATCTCGCTGGATGTCTTTCTTCCGGACATGCTCGGTTGGACCGTTCTCAATCATTTGAAGCAGGACCCCGCCACGCGGCATATTCCGGTGCAGATGCTGACGCTCGATGAGGACCGCAACCACGGCCTCTCACGCGGAGCGTTCGCTTTCGTGACCAAACCGACCACGCCAGCGGATTTGGATTCGGCGTTGACTCGGATTAAGGAGTACGCGACGCCGCGGCGAAAGCGGCTACTCGTTGTCGAAGACAACCCCGCGGAGCAACTTAGCATTCGGGCCCTGCTGGATCATGACGACATTGACGTTTCGATTGCCGCAACCGGCAAGGAGGCCCTTGCTTCCATTGATACCGAGGCATACGACTGCATGGTGCTTGATTTGCGGCTGCCGGATATGTCCGGTTTCGATGTGTTGGAGCGGCTCAAGGATATGCCCGCGTCCGGCGATCTGCCGGTTGTGGTATTCACGGGCAAGGAACTGACGACGGAGGAAGATTTGCAGTTGCACGCGCTGGCCCGAAGCGTGGTCGTGAAGGGCGTCGAGTCACCTGAGCGGCTGCTGGATGAGACGGCCCTCTTTTTGCATCGGGTGGTTTCCGATCTACCCGCGAATAAGCAGGAAATGCTGCACCGGTTGCACAGTTCGGATGAGGCGCTGGTCGGCAAGAAAGTGTTGCTTGTAGACGACGACGTGCGAAATATTTTCGCGCTGAGCAGCGTGCTCGAAAGGCGAGGCATGACGGTGCTCACTGCGGGAACTGGCCGCGAGGCGATTTCCATTCTGGAGGATACTCGGGATATCTCGATTGTCCTGATGGATATCATGATGCCGGAAATGGATGGATACGAGACGATGCAAGTGATCCGGCAAAGTCCTTCATCGCGGCGGCTGCCGATCATCGCATTGACCGCCAAGGCCATGAAGGGCGACCGCGAAAAGTGCCTTGAAGCCGGCGCTTCCGAATATCTCGCGAAGCCGGTGAATACGGATCAGCTACTTTCGGTGCTGCGGATGTGGCTGCATCGATAGGCAGGGCGGTCGCTGGAGTAACGATCGGACTGGCCGAGTAGATTCTGCAATGCCGGAAGGGGGAGTATGGGCGTGGACGAGAAGGTCAACATCCTGATGGTGGATGACCAGCCGGCGAAACTGCTCAGCTACGAAGCTATTCTTCAGGAACTTGGAGAGAACCTGATTAAGGCCAGTTCAGGCAGGGAAGCGCTGGAACATTTGTTGAAGACCGATATCGGAATCGTGCTCATGGACGTGAGCATGCCGGAACTCGATGGTTTCGAGCTGGCGGAAATGATCCGCGAGCACCCGCGGTACCAGAAGACGGCGATCATTTTCATTTCGGGCGTTCATCTCACCGATTTGGACAGAATCAAGGGCTATCAGCGCGGAGCCGTGGACTATATCTCCGTCCCCGTGATTCCAGAGTTGCTCCGGGCCAAGGTGAGCGTTTTCGCGGAGCTGCATCGCAAAACCAGGCAACTGGAAAAGCTTAACGCGGATTTGCGGCGGCTTTCCTCGCGTCTGATCACCATGCAAGATGAGGACCGGCGCCGAATCGCGCGGGAGTTGCACGATGGGTTGGGACAGGATCTCGCCGCCGCCAAAATGATTTTAGACGGAATCGCCCCGGACCAACGATCGCTACAAATCAACAGCGAGATTTCCAGCGAAGTTAGCATGCTCATCGATCATGCCATCAAGCAGATTCGCAGCATGTCGTACCTATTGCATCCGCCTTTACTCGATGAGGTAGGTTTGCAGTCCGCTCTTCAGTGGTACCTGGAGGGATTCACGAAGCGCAGTGGCATTGAAACGACACTCATCGTGGAGCCATTGGATCTTCCTCGACTGCCCCTGGAACTGGAGACCGCAATTTTCCGCGCGATTCAAGAGGCCGTTACGAATGCTTTTCGGCATTCGGGCGCAAGGAATATCTGGGTAAGGCTATTGCGAACGGATTCACAAATCTTGGGGACCGTGCGAGATGACGGGAGAGGCGTCTCCAACGCCGTGTCCAACCTGCAGCCCGATAGCATCGGCATCGGCATTGCCGGCATGATTCAACGGCTCAAAGAATTTGACGGGGAACTGCGTCTGAAAAATGGGTCGCCCGGGACCATCGTCGAACTCGCAATCCCCATCGACCAGTCGACCGAAAATGGCGCGCAATCGGGAGCTGGACCTCGCGGAGCGGCCGACGAGTCGAGCGGGCGCGTCCTCGCCGAGCCGGCGGAAGTTCCGCACAAGTTTTTCTGAAATCTTCCAAAACGTTGCACTCCACGTCGCCAATCGGCAAACAGGCGTCTCGAAACGGCACATTGCCAGCCGCAGCACGCTGTTGAAAAGCCACTGGAACTGAGAGTCAGGCGAGCACTAGGATAGATGGAGGAGGATT
>DATDMO010000306.1:0-2007 GCA_036518755.1 Candidatus Acidiferrales bacterium
GTCATTACGTTCAGTTTCATGCCGTCGAGCCGCTCAGAATCCAAAACCAGCCGTGCTAAACTAATCCCAACGTTGTGCACCGGCTGGGAGGTCGTACAATTGGCAGTACATCAGATTCTGGATCTGATTATCCTGGTTCGAGTCCAGGCCTCCCAGCCAATCTTCAATTAGCCACCTCGGACGCGGCAAGCAGCGCCCCTACGAGAGTTACGCCGTCATACTGAGCGCAGTCCCGCGCCTCTTTCTTCTGCTCGGTTCGCGCGCGGCGCGGCAGGAAGGGGCTTCCGGGTCGACGGTTAGTCGAGCCCGGGAGATCAGTCGTCGAAGGATCTCTCTTCGATCTACGCCCAACTCGACTAATCCCATCCGCCCGCATCACCATCTCTTTACCACTCTTTACCACGCCGCTTCTCAAGGCAAGATCGCGAACGCGCGTGCCGGAAACCCAAGACCGTGCTGCGGTTTCGGCCAAGTAACAACGATCAACGCTCCGGTCGCTGGTACCTCGTCGAGATGGGCCATCACTTCGATTTGCCAATGGCCGTGCGTCAGCAGCCATTTCTCGGACTTGAGATCTTCGCTGGTATCCGTATCCATCGATTCGTGCCCGTTGGCCACGATGCCGCGTTGTGCGTACAGAAATTTGATCGCCTCAAGCGACCACGCCGGGAAAGGCGAGCGCTTGAAGCGTTCCGGATCGCCTTCCCAATCCTTGTACATGTCGGTACGCAGCGCGGCGAAGCATCCCGCTGGTACCCGGCCGTGCATGCGCTCCCACGCCTCGATGTCGGCAACGGTAAGCGCGTGATTGGGATCGTTCTTTAGCAGCGGAGTGATGTCGAAAACCACCAGCGGCAGGATCATCTGTTTCACCGGGATTTCGTCCATGGTCATGCCGTTCGGATCGAAATGCGCGGGTGGGTCGATATGCGTGCCATATTGCCCCACCATCGAGTAGAAGAAGGCGCGAAAGCCGTCCTTTGCAATGGTATACGGCACTCCCGTTTGAGGATCCGCAGCGCTCGAAAAAGCGGCCTGCCCGAATCCCTTCCACACTGGTGTCAAAGGGCTGAAGGAATGTGTCAGGTCGACGAAGCGCTTCGACGAGATGATTTTATATGCCTGCGCGAGCGATCCGTCTTGAGCCGCGGCACGCGGCGTGACGCCCACGAAAATAAAACACAATGCTGCTGCGATCAGGCAAATGCGAAGCGTAGCCGGCTTCGGCTTCATGAGGGCCTCCTTCGATCGCTGCGGGTTTGAGAAACCTCTTAGAACAGAATCGAAGGCAGGTATGCGCCGGCCGGTTCGTTGTAAAGGCCCATCGTCATCAACGTCATTGGCTGGACCACGCGCAGTCCATTCTCAAGGCACCACTGAAACAATCCGGCGTTCCGAGTAGGGACAAGAATCCCAGACCCCTGAATCTCGGCGGCGGCGATCAGCGCCTGCAAGTCTTCATTGCTCTCGCCGACTGCGTGGCCGAAAAAACCGATCGCAGAAGCGTAGCCTCTCACGCGCCCTTCCCACTCGGCGACTACAGCTGTTCCCTGCCGAATTGCGTCGCCCAACTCACCTCCCCGGTCGTGCCCGTGGACTCGCAAGCAAAGCTCGTTGCAAGCAGCGAGGTCTCCCGCCTGCGCCTGACGAACGCGATAACCGGGCACGTTTTTCTGAATCGCCGGGCCCTGCATGCAAGCCAGGGGCTCCCGAACGACGAAGCCAAGCTTCGCGTAAAGCGAGAGCGATCGATTGTGATACGCCGCTTGCACCAGCCGTATTCCCGCGAACTTCCGCTCGGTTGCACGCGCCATAACCGCTTGCATCAGTTGGCGGCCCGCCGCCCGGTTCTGCTCGGCAGGGTCAACCGTAATCGGCCCAACACCCGCAATTGATGTCCGTTCGTCCAAACAGTTGCTTCCGATCAACTTTCCGTTCAATTCAGCCACCACGCAGAAAAACCCCGGATGCGAGAACATCGTCGAAAGCACACCCACAGGAACCTCT
>DATDMO010000307.1:0-2403 GCA_036518755.1 Candidatus Acidiferrales bacterium
GTTGCTCATTGATGAAGAAAAACCACAGAAAACCGTGGTATTGCCCCGGCCCGCTGTGAAGCGTAAAGGCGAAATACGGGGGATTGCGCAGCGTAGCCAGGATGTGCCAAGGCGCCGCAATCAGGAGCAGGACGAACAATCCGCTAAAAGGATGCAGTCGCTTCCACGTCCTGGCGGAAAAGAGCTGGCGCGTCAGCAAAAGATACAGGGTGGCGGCAGCCACCGGAAATACGACTGCAATGAGGCTCTTAAGTATTAGTCCGGCGCCTAGACTAACGGCCATCAAAAACGCCCACAGGCCGGGATGGGGCTCGTCCCCATCCAGCGCACGCAGGAAGCCCCACATGGCTAGGGCTACCGCAAAAGTCAGCGTGACGTCCGGTATCAGAATCCTCGTGAACAGGAATAGACCTACGCACGTGGATATGCACAATCCGGCGTAAAGCCCGGCGCGCTTGCCGAAGGCCCACGCCCCGAAAGCAGCTGTCAAGAGGCACAGCGCAATTGCCGACAGAGCAATAGGAATGCGCGCGGCCCAATCGTGAACTCCGAATATCTTGTAGGAGAGTGCCGTAGCCCAATACAGAAGTGGAGGTTTCTCGAGATAGACCAGCCCGTCGATATGCGCTGTTACCCAGTCGCCGGAGCGAATCATATCCCGTGCGATCTGGGCGTGCACCGCATCCACATCGTCCATCAAAGACGGAGGCGAAACGAGGGATGCTCCGTACGTAACCGCTGCGAAAAGAAAAACGATTAGGTATAAGCGGCCTCGCCTCCTCTCGCCAATGGCATTGGTGAAAGAACCTGCGGCGAGTGGCTTGGCGACGACGTCATTCGCAGATGTTTGGGGCATTGATCGCAACGATCATAACCGAGAATCGCGCGGAATCGCGCGATTGCGACAGAAAAGCTCCGCCAAACGTGCGGCTATTTTCACTCGAACCGAAGGGAGTCGACTGGCTGGAGCCGTGCAGCCGTTCTTGCGGGCAAGTAGCCGAAAAGGACTCCAGTTGCGCAAGACACTACAAAAGCCAAGACAACCGAAATCCAGGAGATGGGTATCTGCAATCCGCCGGGGACCGGGAAAAATCGCAAAAGCGTCTCCAGTAAGTAGGGAATCGATACCGCAATCGCGATTCCAGTCACCGCCCCTGCGCCGCTGATAAGGATCGCCTCAAGTAAAAATTGGCAGAGCACTTCGCGCCTCTGTGCGCCAACTGCTTTGCGAAGCCCGATTTCGCGGGTTCTTTCGGTGACGCTCACCAGCATGATATTCATGATGCCGATGCCGCTGATCAGCAAAGCCAGCATGGCAATCAAAAGAAAAACAATCGTTAGCGCGAATGAGACTCGGCGTGACGTCTCCAGAATCGAGGAAAGATTTTCGACGTCATATTCCGCCTCGGGCCGGTGTCGAGCCGCTAATACCTGTGTCACCGCCTTTGTAACCAGCGGCACATTCGCAGCGCGATCTGCCTGGGCGTAAAGTGTTTCGACAAAAGACTCTCCCGTGTAGTACTTCACCAGCGGAAATGGAACAAGGACCGTATCGGTCCTGATCTCCGATTGTCCAAATGTTCCGATTCGCTCCGTAAACACCCCGATCACGGCAAAAGTAAGTTCGCCGACATGGATGCTTTGGCCTACAGGATCGCCGCCCGGCAAAGCGATTTGCGCCAAGTGTTCGGATACGAGACAAACTTTGCTTACCGTAGAAAAATCCGCGTCGTCAAAATATCGGCCTCGCAGAATGACCAGCTTGCGAATTTGTTGAAAGTCTTGCGTCGCGCCAACCAGACTGACGGGCCACGCCTTCCCGTTTGCCATCACGGTCATCTGTTCGTCGTTCGTGCCCGCAACCCGCAACACCTGTGGGACGCTTTCACGGACCGCCTGAAGGTCCCCGAGAGATATTTGATCGGATAGCGTGAGGGCCTGAGAATGGTTCGATTGTTCCAAGCCCGCGTAGACAAGGTTTGACCCCACTCCCTCGATTTGAGCTGCTATGTATCTCTTCCCAGTCAGCGATACCGTGATCACCAGAACGATACAGGCGCTCCCGACTACGACTCCCAGCATGGTGAGCGCGGCGCGCAATCGGTTGGCGCGCAGGGCCTCAATCGCCAAATGCCAGTTTTCCGACCAACTTATTGCAGGCTTCGCCAAAATGGTTCCTTCAACCTCCCCGGGCACTCACGAAATGGGATGCCGTTTCTGGACCGGACGAGGCTTCTGACAAGGGTATGGCGCTCCATAATTCTCGTCATAGCCGGTAGGGGCCACACTAAGAAATTGCCGACTCCACCGTGGCTACTTCGGGTATGGCAATTCGAATATGCGTCCCTTCTCCTTCTTCGCTGCGGATGTCCATCTCGAACTGGTCCCCGTATAGCAGCCGCA
>DATDMO010000308.1:0-2819 GCA_036518755.1 Candidatus Acidiferrales bacterium
CATGAAATGGCATTCCGGATGGGCAAGCGCGTAGTGCGTGACGAGCGACGCGATGTGGCCCAGTTCCGTGGTTTCGGATTTCAGGAATTTGCGCCGTGCGGGAACGCAGTAGAAAATATCCGCGACGCTGATCGAGGTTCCGGCGGGAACGCCCGCCGGTTTCACGCTCACCAGTTTTCCTCCCGCGAATTCAACGCGAGCGCCCTGCTCGTCCTCCGAAGTCCGCGTTTCCATCAGCAGTCGGGATACGGAAGCAATCGAGGGCAGCGCTTCGCCGCGAAAGCCGAGCGTTGCAATTGAGAGCAGATCGTCCGCTGTGCGCAATTTCGAAGTAGCGTGGCGTTCGAAGGCCAGCAGCGCGTCGTCGTGATTCATTCCGCTGCCATCGTCGATCACGCGGATCATCCGCTTGCCGCCGGATTCGGTCTCAATGCGGATGGAGTGAGCGCCCGCGTCCAGCGCGTTTTCGAGCAGCTCTTTCACCACCGACGCAGGCCGCTCCACCACCTCACCCGCCGCAATCTTATTCGCCACGTTTTCCGCAAGTATCCGTATGCGCGACATGGCTTTACTCTGCCACCTTCTTAATTGCGATTCCCAATTCATCTAGTTGCGCTGGCTCTACTTCGGACGGCGATTCGGCCATCAAATCCACAGCGGCCGTGGTTTTCGGAAACGCGATGACGTCGCGAATCGACTTTTCGCCGGCAAGGAGCATCACTACACGGTCGATCCCCAGCGCAATCCCGCCATGCGGCGGCGTGCCATAGGTGAGCGCGTCAAGAAAGAATCCAAAGCGTTGGCGCGCCTGCTCATCGCTCAATCCGAGCGCCTTGAACATTCGCGCCTGCACGTCTTGCCGGTGAATTCGAATGCTTCCGGAGCCAAGTTCGTTGCCGTTGAGCACCAGATCGTATCCTTTCGAGCGGCATTCCCACGGCGCGGTCTCGAGTTTGTCGATATCCTCCTCGTAAATTCCCGTGAAGGGATGCTGTGCGCTCACCCAGCGTTTTTCGTTTTCGCTCCACTCGAAAAGCGCGAAGCCAGTAATCCACGCAAACTCCCATTTTTTGCGGTCGATCAAATTCAGTTTGTCGCCAAGGTGAAGGCGACCTTGCCCGGCGACATGCAGCGAATTGTCCGAGTGAGGAATCTGTTCCTTAGCCGCCGTGGCAACGATTAGGTCACCAGGCTTCGCGCCGACCGCTTCGGCCAGTTTCTTCAAGCCATCGGCGCCAAGATTTTTTTCCAGCGCGGACGAGATTCCTTCCGGTGTCACCTTCACGGTGTAGACTCCGCGGGCGCCCGCCGTCTTCCCGAATTCAGCCAGCTCGTCGAGCTGCTTGCGCGACCATGCCGCTGCGCCCGGCGCCACAATCGCCTGCACGTTGCCTTCGAAATGCAGCACGGCGCGCGCCGGTTCAAAGGATTCGGTCACATTGTGCAGCTCCATGCCAAACCGCAGATCAGGTTTGTCCGAGCCGTAGCGGCGCAGCGCCTCCTTGTAATCGAGATGGCGGAACGGGCCCTTCGCCCGCACTCCCACCACGGCGCAGCAGCGCTCCATCACCCGCTCGATCACCTCGAAAACATCTTGCTGGCGTGGAAAAGACATTTCCAAGTCGAGCTGCGTGAATTCAAGTTGGCGGTCGGCGCGAAAGTCCTCGTCGCGAAAACACCGGCAGATTTGAAAATAGCGGTCCATGTTGGAAATCATCAGGATCTGCTTGAAGATTTGCGGCGATTGCGGCAGGGCGTAGAACTGCCCGTGATGAATCCGGCTTGGCACCAGGCAATCGCGCGCGCCCTCGGGCGTTGATCGCGTCAGAATCGGAGTTTCGATTTCGAAGAAGCCCAATTCGTCGAGCGCTTTGCGAATCTCGAAAACCACGCGGTGCCGCAGCTCGATGTTGCTGTGCAATCGCGGACGCCGCAGATCGAGATAGCGGTAGCGCAGACGCGTTTCCTCGCTCGCCGTCACTTCGTCTTCGATCAAAAACGGAGGCGTCTTCGAGTTGTTCAGAATGTGCAGGCGCGAGGCGACCACTTCCACTTCGCCCGTCGCTATCTCCGGATTCGGTTTCTGGCGGCGAATCACGCGTCCTTCGACCGCGACCACGAATTCCGAGCGCAAGTCCTCGGCCTTCGCGTGAGCTTCAGGATGCAGCTCCTTGTTGAAGACGATCTGTGCGATTCCGGCGCGGTCGCGCAAATCGATAAAAATCAACTGGCCTAAATCGCGCCGTCGATGTACCCAGCCCATGAGGACGACTTCGGAATCCGCATCGCCCGCGCGCAGATCCCCGCAATATTTTGTCCTCTTCAAATTTCCCAGCGTGTTAAGCACCAGAGCCTCTTCGTTCCGATTCCAAATACTCCAACAGATCGTTTTCGTTGAGCTTTTTCTGTTCGCCGTCGGCGAGCCGCTTCAGCGTGTAAGTGCCGGAGGCGACTTCATCCTCGCCGATGATGAGCGCGTAGCGCGCGCCGAGTTTATCAGCGAGACCCAGAGATTTCTTGAACTTCATTTCCTCGGGCGGAAGCTCGACGCTTAGTCCGCATTCGCGCAACTTTCGCGCGATTTGCACCGCGGTTGGATATGTTTTGGCGTTCATCCATGCGACATAGACAGCCAAGCCCGCCGGTTTTGGCGCGTTTTCGCTTTCTTGCAACGATAGGATTGCGCGATCGGTCCCGATCGCGAAGCCGATGCCTTTGGTGGGAGGACCGCCGAGCAATTCGACCAGGCCATCATAACGGCCGCCGCCGCATACGGCGTTCTGCGAGCCAAGACCCGCCGCGGTCACTTCGAAGGTCGT